>NZ_CADEAU010000360.1 GCF_902825405.1 Micromonospora maritima
CCCTACACGACGCTCTTCCGATCTCGGGTCCGGGCGGCCGCACCGGCGGCGACCGCGGTGACCGTACCCGGGCAACGGGGCGGCCCGCGCGAGATGGTGGTCGAAGTGGACGCCGACGCGGCCCGCGCCGACGCGCACGCCGCGTGGGACGAACTGCTCGACACACTCGTCGACTTCCACGTCCGGGTGGACCGTACGGAGACCCCACGGGCGACCGCCGAGCGGTTGAGTCGGGAGGCGCTGGCCGAGGACACCGGCGCGGCGACCGGGGTACGGCTGCTGGGTCGGGCCGAGGAACGGGCCCGCTACGCCCGGAACCCGCTCGGCGGCGCCGAGCTGCACCCCGCGCTGCGTAGCGTCCGGGGCGCGCTCGCGGCCCGCGCGGACCGGCGGACGAGGCTGATGGCCGCGTTGCTGCCACCGTCGGTGTTGTCGCGGTGGCGGACCTCCGTGGCCGAGCGGTCGGCCCGGCTGGTGACCACGACCGGGCGGGCACGGCAGCGGTTGCTGCGCTGGAACCCGCGTCGCCTCCTGGCGGGCCGCCCCGCCCGCTGACCCACCCTGCCGGCCCACTCCGTCCCGGCCCCCTCCGTCCCGGCCCACCCCGTCCCCGGTCGCCCCGTCGATCAAGGAGTTTGCGTCAGCTGCCGGCTGTTTCCCCGACGCAGACTCCTTGGTCACCGCAGCGGGGGCCAACCGCCGACGCGACGCTGCGAGATCTTGGTACGGGGCGGCCCCTCCACGGGCGGCTCCGTACCAAGATCTTCGGGTTTGGAAGGTCTGTCTCGCGCTCACCGTTGGGACGCGCGGTGGCGTGTGCCGAGTGGGGCGCGGCGCGGTGTTCGGGTCGACACGCGACAGTCGCGGGTGTGCCACGAGAGAGTCCGGCGCGACAGTCGCGGGTGCCACGGGAGAGTCCGGCGTGGCGGGCAGGGGTGCCACGGCGGCAGGCACGGTGGGGCGTGCGGGCACGACGGCCGGCCCGGCACGGCCCGACCTCGGCCATGGTGAAGGAAGCGCGCTCGCCGACGGGTCGACGAGTCGGCGCCACGGCCCGCCCCCGAGATCAGGGGCGGGGCGGGATCAGCGGTGGCCCTCCGGGCGCTGCCGCCAGCGGTCCTCCATCCGGTCGAGGAAGGAACCCCGGCGACCGGCGCTGCGGCCACGGGGACGACGCCGGCTCGTCGTGCCACCCACCACGTGCAGGTCGGGTGACTGGGATCTGCGGTGCGACTGCGCCGCGAAGATCAACGAGGCCAGCATGACGACGAAACCCGCCACGGCCACCGCGGGAATCTTGATCACGGCACCGTAGATCAACAGGGCCAGACCAGCGACGACCACGCCGGCAGCGACGAGCACGCGACGCCGCGCGTGGAAACGCGGGTCGCTGGCGCGCACGGCCGAGGCGAACTTGGGATCCTCGGCAAGCGACCGCTCGATCTGCTCGAACAGCCGCTGCTCGTGCTCCGAGAGCGGCACGGCACTCCTCCCCGGTCACGTTGGTCGGCCCGGTCGGGCCGACAGACCGTGGCAGCCAACCGGCTGCTTACCCGCAAGTCTACGAGGGCCCTCGCGCGTCGGAAAGCGGGACGACCTACGGCCGGGTCGGTTTTTCGACTCGTCGTGGATCGCGCCTGCCGAGAAGACTGGCCGGACCTATGACGGACCGCCCGAATCGGGCAGCCGCCGCGTCGGCCGCCGCCTCCGCCTCCCGCCAGCCGCGCTCCGGAGCGCCCAGCGTGAGCTGCTGCGGCGTCTCCTCGGCGGCGGCGAGCCCTTCCATCCGGACACCGACCAGCCGGACCGGCTCACCCGGGGCGAGCGCACCCCAGAGCGCCCAGGCCGTGTCGAACATCTCCCGCGCGGTGTCGGTGGGCACGGCGAGGGTGCGGGAGCGGCTGATGGTGCGGAAGTCGGCGAACCGGACCTTCAACGACACCGTGCGGCCCACCTGGCCGGCCGCGCGCAGCCGGGCACCCGCCTTGTCGGCGAGGGCGAGCAGGGAGCGCCGGATCTCGGCCGGGTCGGTGACGTCGGTGTCGAACGTGACCTCGGCGCCTATCGACTTCTCCACCTGCTCCGGGGAGACCCGGCGCGGGTCTCGCCCCCAGGCCAGCTCGTGCAGGTGGGCGGCGGACGCCTCACCCACCGCCCGACGCAGCAGGCCGGCCGGCGCCTCGGCCAGGTCGCGCACGGTGCGCAGGCCGAGCCGGCGCAGCGCCTCGGCGGAGCGTTCCCCCACGCCCCACAGCGCCGACACCGGCAGCGGGTGCAGGAACTCCAACACCTGGGCGGCGGGCACCACGAGCAGCCCGTCCGGCTTGGCCCGGGTGGAGCCGAGCTTGGCCACGAACTTGCTCGACGCCACCCCGACCGAACAGGTCAGGTGCTGCTCCTCGGCGACCCGACGACGGATCAGGCCGGCGATCGCGGCCGGCGGGCCGAACAGCCGGCGGGCGCCGGTGACGTCGAGGAACGCCTCGTCCAGCGAGAGCGGCTCGACCAGCGGCGTGACGTCGCGGAAGATCCGCATCACGGCCCGGGAGGCGGTCGAGTAGGCGGTGAAGTCGGGCGGCAGGTAGACCGCGTGCGGGCAGAGCGCCCGGGCCCGGGCGGTGGGCATGGCGCTGCGGACGCCGTAGCGGCGGGCCTCGTAGCTGGCCGAGCTGACCACCCCGCGCGGGCCGACGCCGCCCACCACCACCGGCCGGCCGCGCAGCTCCGGGTTGCGGCGCACCTCCACCGAGGCGAAGAACGCGTCCATGTCGACGTGCAGGATCACGCAGCCGGTGTCGTCGGCGTCCGGCCCGAAGCGCGGATCCCCGCCCCGGGGCAACGACTGGCTGCGGCCCATGCCCCGCAGGCTAACCCGCCGGTCCGACAGGACCGCCGGTCAGCCCCGGACCACCAGCAGCGGAACGGTCATCTCCGCGGCGGTGTCCGCGCCGTGGTACGCCACCAACTGCGACACCACCAGCGGCTCGGAGCGGGTGGCGACCACCGCGTACGTGTCCCGACAGACCACCACGACGTCACCGATCCGGGCCAGGTGCTCCTCGGGCACCGGCCCGAACCAGCCGGTCGCCACCGCTTCCGCCCGGGTCAGCACGTCGGCCGCCCCGCCCAGCACCCCGGTCCAGGTGGCCACCACGTCGGCCTCGGCACCGGGCTCGACGTGCAGGTAGCGAACCCGGGGCTCACCGGCGACCACCCGCACCCCGGCCCACAGCCGCGGATCGGTGTCCAGGTCGATCCGGTGCCGGGCGGGGATGTCGAGTTGGCCGTGGTCGGCGGTGACCAGCAGCGCGGCGTCCGGCGGCAACCCGTCCACCAGGCGGGCCAGCAACGCGTCCACCTCCGCCGCCGCCGTCCGCCAGGGCGCGGAGTCGACGCCGCTCAGGTGGCCTTGCCCGTCCAGGTCGGGGTGGTAGCCGGAGACCAGGGTGGGCCCGGCGCCGGCGGCCAGCGCGGTCGACATCCGCGCGGCGAGCGCGTCGATGCCGGCTGCGCCCCGGTAGTCGCCACCCCGGTTCGCGGCCAGGGTGAGACCGCTGCCGGCGAACTCGGGGCGGCTGACCACGGTGACCGCCACCCCGGCGGCCCGGGCCCGCTCGTACCAGGTGGGGACCGGTTGCCAACGCGTCGGATCGGGGTCGCCGGCCCAGTCGATGTGGGTGAGCACCCGGTCCGTGCCGGGCACCCGGACGGTGAAGCCGAGCACACCGTGCGCGCCGGACGGGGTGCCGGTGCCGAGGCTGACCAGGCTGGTCGGGGTGGTGGAGGGGAAACCGGAGGTGAGCGGCACGCCGGTGGTGGCGGCCAGCCCGGCCAGGGTGGGCGCGTACGGCGCGGCGGTGGGGATCTGGTGCCAGCCGAGCCCGTCGACCAGCAGCACGGCGATACGGCGTACCCCGGCGAGCCGGGGTGTCAGGTCGAGCAGGTCCACCGCGCCGGGCACGCCGAGCAGCGCGAGCGCGCTGGGCAGCACGTCGGCCAGGCTGCCACCGCCGTAGCGGGGCGCCACCCGGTCCAGGGGGCCGGTCATGCCGGGCGGCGGGCGAAGACGTGCAGCTGGGCGGCGAGGTCCCGGTACGGCGACCGGCCGGCCAGGGACCGCTCCAGCTCCACCAGGGCGGCCGGTTGACCGTCCGCCACGGCGGCCGGCAGCAGGTCGGCGAGGACGCGTACGCCGTGGATCTCCTCGACGACGAGCCCGGCGGCGGTGAGCAGCGCGGCCACGCCGTCGGCGTCGTAGCGGCGGCGCAGGGTGTCCCGACCGCCGGCGGTGCCCTGCGGGTCGGCGGCGAGCGCGGCGGCACTGTCCAGTTGCCCGTTCATCGCCCGGCCGAACACGGCCGCGGCCCGTCCGGCGACCAGCACGCTCGCGGCTCCACCCGGGCGGAGTGCGGCGACCAGCGCCGCGGTCACCGGCTCCGGGTCGTCGACCACCTCGAGGACGGAGTGGCACAGCACCAGGTCCACGGAGGCCGGCTCGACCACCCCGGCGAGCGCGTCCGCGTCGCCCTGCCGCGCGCGTACCCGGTCGGCGACCCCGGCCTCGGCGGCCCGGCGGGTCAGCGCGGCGAGCGCGTCGGGACTGGCGTCGACCACGGTGACCCGGTGGCCGGCCTCGGCGAGCGGGACGGCGAAGCCGCCGGTCCCGCCGCCGACGTCGAGCACCGAGAGCCGCTCGCCGGCCCGCCGGTCCAGTTCGGCCCGGAGCACGGCCCAGATCACGGCGGTGCGGGGGGTGAGGGTTCGGGTCTGCTCCACGTCGCCGAGCCTAACCATGGCCATCAGGGCCGGTCACCCCCCGCCGCCGGGTCAGGACTCGCCGCCGCCGGCCGGGTCCTCCTCGGCGCGGGAACGCTGGGCGTTGGCCACCGGACCCTCGGTCACCTGGTATTCCCGCGGCTCGACCTCGTGGGTGGGCGCCCACCCGGTGCCGAGACGGGTCCGTCGGGCGTTGGCCACGCCACCGGGGTACGTGCTGTGAAAGGTCATCTGGTTCATCCCCCATACCCGGGTGGGCCACTCTGCCCACCCGTGTCCGGGAGTCTCCCGCCTCGCGCTCCCGGAAACCGTAATGTGGATCACTCCACTCACCGGAAATCCCGGGACGCCGGCGTGACGGGCGGCTCGATCGCGTCCAGCCGGTCCGCGGTGAGGTTCGTGACGCCCTCGTGCCGCTGCAACCGGCCCCGCACCACAAGTGCCCCGCTGGTGCGGGCGATTCGACGGTAGCGCTGCCACAACCCGGGGGAGCAAGTGACATTGAGCATCCCGGTCTCGTCCTCCAGGTTGAGGAACGTGACCCCGCCGGCGGTCGCCGGGCGCTGCCGGTGGGTGACGATCCCGCCGACCCGGATCCGCTGCCCGGGCGGCACCTGACCGAGCCGGGCGATCGGCACCGCGCCCAGCGCGTCGAGCCGGTCCCGGATGAACCGGGCCGGGTGGCTCTCCGGGGACAGGCCGGTGGCCCACACGTCGGCGACCAGCCGGTCCACGTCCGCCATGCCGGGCAGCGTGGGCGGGTCCGCGCCGGTCACCGTGCCGGGCAGCC
>NZ_CADEAU010000361.1 GCF_902825405.1 Micromonospora maritima
CAGCTCGGCCGCGCTCGGGGAGACGTCGGGCAGGCCGGCGGCGGCCTCCGCGACACTCCGGGACGCGCCGGGGTGGGCGCTCGGGGAGGCGTCGGGCCGGGTGGTGGTCGGCTCGCACGTGCTCGCGGAAGCGTCGGGCTCGGTGCCGGTCGGCGAGGGGCCGTCGGGTTCGGCACCGGTCGGCCGAGGGACGGCGGGACGGACGGTCGGCTGCGGCCCGTTCTCGGGGGCGGCGGGGATGGTCGGCACGGCGACGGCTCCGGGGTGTATTTGCGCGGGATATGGCAAAGGTCAGGTTCGGCGATATCCAGTGCCGTCAAGAGTACGAGGGGAATCGGAATTGCGTGTTCCTGCGCGTGGAAGCGTTCCCAACAACCGGTACGGACGCGGGCAGTGGTGACTGTTGTGCCGATTGTCACCGAACGGTCCCAGGCCTCGCGAAGTTCGCTTAACCTTCGCCCACCGATCGCTGACGAGCCGGGATTACCGGTGGTCGCTCCCGGGGTATGTCCGAACTGAACCTTCGTTAAGTGTCAATGGCGCGCGTGGGAGGCTCTGGTGGCAGCGCAAGAGACGGTCGAGCACAAGTACGTCTACGACTTCGCCGAGGGCAACAAGGACCTCAAGGACCTGCTCGGTGGCAAGGGTGCCAACCTGGCCGAGATGACCAACCTCGGTCTGCCGGTCCCGCCCGGCTTCACCATCACCACCGAGGCCTGCAAGGCGTACCTGGCGACCGGGCGTGAGCCGGACGGCCTGGCCGGTCAGATCGAGACCCACCTGGAGTCGCTGGAACGCGAGATGGGCCGCCGCCTCGGCGACCCGGACGACCCGCTGCTGGTCTCCGTACGCTCCGGCGCCAAGTTCTCCATGCCCGGCATGATGGAGACCGTCCTCAACGTCGGCCTCAACGACCGCAGCGTGGTCGGCCTGAGCGCCCAAGCCGGGGGGAACGACAGGTTCGCCTGGGACTCCTACCGCCGCCTGATCCAGATGTTCGGCAAGACTGTCTGCGAGGTGCCGGGCGAGGAGTTCGAGCACGCGCTCGACGAGGCCAAGCGCGCCAAGGGTACGAAGAACGACCTCGACCTGGACGCCGACGACCTGCGCGGGCTGGTCGACGCGTACAAGCAGATCTTCGCCAAGCACACCGGCCGCGAGTTCCCGCAGGAGCCGCGCGAGCAGCTCGACCTGGCCATCCGCGCGGTCTTCGAGTCGTGGAACGCGGAGCGGGCGGTGCTCTACCGCCGTCAGGAGCGGATCCCGGCCGACCTGGGCACCGCGGTCAACGTGGTGAGCATGGTCTTCGGCAACCTCGGGCCCGACTCCGGCACCGGCGTCGCGTTCACCCGGGACCCGGGCAGCGGCGCGCAGGGCATCTACGGCGACTACCTGGCCAACGCCCAGGGCGAGGACGTGGTGGCCGGCATCCGCAACACCGTGCCGTTGCAGGAGCTGGAGCAGCTCGACAAGACCTCCTACGACGAGCTGCTCGGCATCATGGCCCGGCTGGAGGAGCACTACAAGGACCTCTGCGACATCGAGTTCACCATCGAGCGCGGCAAGCTCTGGATGCTCCAGACCCGGGTCGGCAAGCGCACCGCCGCCGCCGCGTTCGTCATCGCCGGCCAGCTCGTCGACGAGGGCCTGATCGACCTGGACGAGGCGCTGCACCGGGTCAACGGCGCACAGCTCGCCCAGCTGATGTTCCCGCGCTTCCAGCTCGACCACGACTTCCAGCCGGTCGCCAAGGGCATCGGCGCGTCCCCGGGCGCCGCGTCCGGGAAGGTGGTGTTCACCTCCGCGCGCGCCGTCGAGCTGGCCGCCGAGGGTGAGTCGGTGATCCTGGTCCGCCGGGAGACCAACCCCGACGACCTCAACGGCATGATCGCCGCCAAGGGCATCCTCACCTCGCGTGGCGGCAAGACCAGCCACGCCGCCGTGGTGGCCCGGGGCATGGGCAAGACCTGCGTCTCCGGCGCGGACGAGTTGGAGGTGAACGTCCCGGCGAAGAAGTTCACCGTCGGTGGGCACACCGTCGGCGAGGGCGACGTGGTCTCGATCGACGGCACCACCGGCAAGGTCTACCTGGGCGAGGTGCCGGTCATGCCGTCCGAGGTGGTGCAGTACTTCGAGGGCAGCCTCGACCCGGAGCACATCGACAACCCGCTGGTCCGGGCCGTACACCGGATCATGACGCACGCCGACGCGGCACGGCGGCTGCGGGTCCGCACGAACGCCGACACCGGGGCGGACGCGGCGCGGGCCCGGCGCTTCGGCGCCGAGGGCATCGGCCTGTGCCGCACCGAGCACATGTTCCTCGGCGACCGCCGGGAGCTGGTCGAGCGCCTCATCCTCGCCTCCGGCGAACGCGAGCGGGAGGACGCGCTCGCCGCGCTGCTGCCGTTGCAGCGGGCCGACTTCGTCGAGATCTTCCGGGAGATGGACGGCCTGCCGGTCACGGTGCGGCTGATCGACCCCCCGCTGCACGAGTTCCTGCCCCCGTTGGAGCAGCTCGCGGTCAACGTCGCGGTCGCGCAGGAGCGCGGCGAGGACGTGGCCAAGGAGGAGGCGCTGCTCTCCGCCGTCCGGCGGATGCACGAGGAGAACCCGATGCTGGGCCTGCGCGGCGTGCGGCTCGGCCTGGTCATCCCGGGCCTGTTCGCCATGCAGGTCCGCGCCATCGCCGAGGCCGCCGTCGCGGTCGCCCGCGACGGCGGGTCGGCCTGCCCGGAGATCATGGTGCCGCTGGTCGGCGCGGTCCAGGAGCTGGAGACGGTACGCGCCGAGGCCGAGAAGATCATCGCGGAGGTGGTCGCGGACAGCGGCGTCGAGGTGCTGATCGGCACGATGATCGAGGTGCCCCGGGCCGCGTTGACCGCCGGTCAGATCGCCGAGGCGGCCGAGTTCTTCTCCTTCGGCACCAACGACCTGACCCAGATGGGGTGGGGCTTCTCCCGCGACGACGTGGAGGGCGCGTTCTTCTGGCGCTACCTGGAGCTGGGCATCTTCGGCATCTCGCCGTTCGAGTCGATCGACGCCGACGGCGTCGGCCGGCTGGTCCGGATCGCCGCCGAGGAGGGCCGGGCGGCGCGGCCGGGGCTGAAGCTGGGCGTCTGCGGCGAGCACGGGGGCGACCCGGACTCGGTGCACTTCTTCCACGAGGTGGGCCTGGACTACGTCTCCTGCTCGCCGTTCCGGGTGCCGGTGGCCCGGCTGGAGGCCGGTCGCGCGGCCATCAGCACCACCGGCTCCGACTCCCGCTGAACGCGGCCGGGTGGGCCGCCGCCGATCCGCGGCGGCCCGCCCGGCGCGCCATCGGGGCCACGCGGGCGTAACCTGAGCTTCCGCCACGTGTCGATCAGGAGGGGTGTCCGATGACCGCCGTCTGGGAGAACCTGACCATCGACGCCCGGGACCCGTCCCGGCTGGCCCGCTGGTGGGCGGAGGCGCTCGGCTACCAGGTGACCGTCGACAAGCCGGACGAGGTGGAGATCCGGCGGACCCCCGACTCGGTGCCCGGGTTGGTCTTCGTCCCGGTGGCCGGTCCGAAGCCGGGAAAGAACCGGCTGCACATCGACCTGCGCCCGACCGACCAGGAGGCCGAGGTCGAGCGGCTTGTCGACATGGGCGCGCGGCACGTCGACATCGGGCAGGGCGAGGTGGAGTGGACGGTGCTGGCCGACCCGGAGGGCAACGAGTTCTGCGTGCTCCGGGAGCGCGAGGAGTGAGCCGGGTCTGCGAGCCCCGCAGTCGCGACCAAGGTGGGTCGGGAGCGCGAGGAGTGAGCCGGGTCTGCGAGCCCCGCAGTCGCGACCTGTGGCTGCTCCGGCAGAGGTGAACGGCGACGCGGAGCGGCTGGTCGCCGAGGCGCCGAAGGACACCGGCTACGGGCGGTCGCCGTTCGAACGGGACCGGGCCCGCGTGCTGCACTCGGCGGCGTTCCGCCGGCTCGCCGCGAAGACCCAGGTGCACGCCGCCGGCACCGACGACTTCCTGCGTACCCGGCTGACCCACTCGCTGGAGGTCGCGCAGATCGCCCGCGAGATAGGCGCCCGGCTCGGCTGCGACCCCGACGTGGTGGACACCGCCGGGTTGGCGCACGACCTGGGGCACCCGCCCTTCGGGCACAACGGCGAGTACGCCCTGGACGAGCTGGCCGCCGCGTGCGGCGGTTTCGAGGGCAACGCGCAGACGCTGCGGGTGCTCACCCGGTTGGAGGCCAAGGTGCTCACCCCGGACGGGCGTTCCGCCGGGCTGAACCTGACCCGGGCCGCGCTGGACGCGGTCGGCAAGTATCCGTGGCCGCGCCGGCCCGGCGAGCGCAAGTTCGGTGTGTACGCCGACGACCGCCCGGTCTTCGACTGGCTGCGCGCCGGCGCCCCGCCCGGTGCTCGCCGGTGCCTGGAGGCCCAGGTGATGGACTGGGCCGACGACGTGGCGTACTCGGTGCACGACGTCGAGGACGGCATCCACGGCGGGTACGTCGACCTGCGCCCGCTGCTCGTCGACGCGGACGAGCGGCGGGCGCTCTGCGCCGACGTGGCGGCCGCGTACTCCGGGGAGGCGCCGGAGGACCTGGGCGAGGTGCTGGCCGAACTGCTCGCCGAGCCGGCGCTCGCCCCGCTCGCCGCGTACGACGGCAGTCACCGGGCCCTCGCGGCGTTGAAGGCCACCACCAGCGTGCTCACCGGCCGCTTCGTGTCGAGCGTGGTGGCCGCCACCGAGGAACGCCACGGTCCCGGCCCGCATCGCCGCTACGCGGCCGACCTGGTGGTGCCGCGCCGGATCCGGGCGCAGTGTGCGCTGCTCAAGGGCATCGCGTTGCGCTACGTGATGCGTCGGCCCGGCGCCCGGGGGCGCTACGCCCGGCAGCGCGAACTCCTCGCCGAGCTGGTCGCCGTGCTGCTCGACCGGTCCCCGGACGCGCTCGACCCGGTCTTCGGCCCGCTCTGGCGCGAGGCGCCGGACGACGCCACGCGGCTGCGGGTGGTGGTCGACCAGGTCGCCTCGCTCACCGATCCGGCCGCGCTGGCCTGGCACGCCCGGCTGGTACCGGCGGGGTGACCGCACCGCGCCCGGCGTAGACGAGAAGTTAGGGTAACCTAAGAAGCATGACGGAACGCCCGAACACGCTCACCGCCGCCACGGTGGTCCGGACCGCACGGCCCACCCCGCACCTGATCCGCCTCGTGCTGGGCGGCGGCGAGCTGACCGGCCTGCCGGTGGGCGCGTACACCGACCACTACGTGAAGTTCGTCTTCCCGCCGGCCGGGGTGACCTACCCGCACCCGGTCGACATGGCCACCATCCGACGCGAGTTCCCGGCCGAGCAGTGGCCGCGGCTGCGGGCGTACACGGTGCGGGCCTGGGACGCGGCGGCCGGCGAGCTGACCGTGGACGTCGTCCACCACGGCGACGAGGGGCTGGCCGGCCCGTGGGCGGCCGCGCTGCGTCCCGGTGACCCGGTGCTCTTCAGATCGGAAGAGCGTCGTGTAGGGAAAGAGTGTTCAGAGCGGTGTAGATCTCGGTGGTCGCCGTATCATTAAAAAAAAAAACAC
>NZ_CADEAU010000362.1 GCF_902825405.1 Micromonospora maritima
CGCCGACACCACCCAGGACAGGACCGGCGGTGGGGGCACCGGGCCCGCCGCCGCGTCGGCCGCGACCGGCTCGGGCGCCTCCAGGATCACGTGGGCGTTGGTGCCGGAGATGCTGAACGACGACACGGCGGCCCGCCGGGGCCGGTCGACCGCCGGCCAGGGCCGCGCCGACGTGGCCAGCTCGACGGCGCCCGCCGACCAGTCCACCTTGGACGACGGCGCGTCGACGTGCAGCGTCGCCGGCACGGTGCCGTGCCGCATGGCCTGCACCATCTTGATCACACCGGCCACGCCGGCGGCGGTCTGGACGTGGCCGATGTTCGACTTCACCGACCCCAGCAGCAGCGGCGCGGTCCGGTCCTGCCCGTACGTGGCCAGCAGCGCCTGCGCCTCGATCGGATCACCCAACGTGGTGCCGGTGCCGTGTGCCTCCACCACGTCCACCTCGGACGGGGACAGCCGGGCGTCGCTCAACGCCGCGCGGATGACGCGCTGCTGCGCCGGACCGTTCGGCGCGGTGAGCCCGTTCGACGCCCCGTCCTGGTTGACCGCCGAACCGCGTACCACCGCGAGGACGCGGTGGCCGAGCCGGCGGGCGTCGGCGAGGCGCTCGACCAGGAGCACGCCGACGCCCTCGCCGAGCGCGGTGCCGTCGGCGGCGTCGGCGAACGCCCGGCACCGGGCGCCGCGGGAGAGGTTGTTCTGCCGGGTGAAGTCCACGAAGATCGACGGCGTCGGCAGCACGGTCACGCCGCCGGCCAGGGCCAGGTCGGACTCGCCGGACCGCAGCGACCGCACGGCCAGGTGCAGCGCCACGAGCGACGACGAGCAGGCGGTGTCCACGGTGACTGCCGGTCCCTCGAACCCGAGGGCGTAGGACACCCGGCCGGAGGCGACACTGCCGGCGCTGCCCAGCCCCAGATAGTCGGCGACCCCGTCGGGCACGTCGACGGCACCGGCGGCGTAGTCGGCGTGGGTGAGGCCGGCGAAGACACCGACCCGCGCGCCGCGCAGGGCGGTCGGGTCCACCCCGGCCGCCTCGAACGCCTCCCAGGACACCTCCAGCAGCAACCGCTGCTGCGGATCCATGGCCGACGCCTCGCGGGGCGAGATGCCGAAGAACGCGGGGTCGAAGTCGGCGGCGCCGGCCAGGAAGCCGCCCTCGCGCACGCAGGAGGTGCCGGGCCGTTCCCGGTCCGGGTCGTAGAGGGTGGCCAGGTCCCAGCCCCGGTCGTCGGGGAACGGGCCGATCGCGTCGCCACCGGCGGCGACCAGGTCCCAGAGCGCGTCCGGCGAGCTGATCCCGCCGGGGAAGCGGCACGCCATGCCGACCACGGCGATCGGCTCGTGGGCCGAGTCCTCGACGTCGCGGAGCCGTTGCCGGGTCCGCCGCAGGTCGGTGGTGACCCTCTTCAGATACTCCCGGAGCTTCTCTTCGGTGTCCATCAACCTGGCCCTTGGTCGGCGGGGACCGGCCGTTGTCCGGCGCGCACACGTCATCCGGGAGCCACGGGTCCCCTCTGCGGGGAAGCTATGGCGTCGCGCTGAGCTGCGACAACCCCTAACCCGTACGGCCGGTCGGCTAGGGGTGGCCGGGCCGGCGGCGGCGCGGTTAGCGTCCGGTGGACCGCCCTGGCGCCCGTCGCGGCGCCACCGCCGGAAGGACCGCGTGACGATGACCGACCACGACAACGGCCTGTGGGTACGCCGGTTCCACCCGGCCCCGGCGGGCGCCCCGCGCCTGGTGTGCCTGCCGCACGCCGGCGGGTCCGCGAGCTTTTTCTTCCCGGTGTCCCGGGCGCTGTCGCCCACCGTGGAGGTGCTCAGCGTGCAGTACCCGGGCCGGCAGGACCGCCGTCAGGAGCCCTGCGTGCCGACCATCGGCGAGCTCGCCCGGCAGGTGACCGACGTGCTGCGCCCGTGGACCGACCGTCCACTGGCGATCTTCGGGCACAGCATGGGCGCGACGCTGGGCTTCGAGGTGGCGAGGCTGCTGGAGGCGGAGACCGGCACGCCGGTGGCGCACCTGTTCCCGTCCGGCCGGCGGGCGCCGTCGTGCCAGCGGCACGAGACCGTGCACCTGCTCGACGACGACGGCCTGCTGGCCGACGTGCGGAAGCTCAGCGGCACGAACTCGGCGGTCCTCGGCGACCCGGACATGCTGCGCGCGGCGCTGCCGGCGATCCGCAGCGACTACCGGGCGGCCGAGACCTACACGTACGCCGACGGCCCGAAGCTCACCTGCCCGGTCACGGTGTTCACCGGCGACGCCGATCCGAAGACCACGGTGGACGAGGCGAAGGCGTGGGCGGAGCACACCACCGGCCCGTTCGACCTGCACGTCTTCCCGGGCGGGCACTTCTTCCTGGCGTCTCACCAGCCGGCGATCCTGCGTACCCTCTCGGCGGCGCTGACCCGCACGGCGGTCGGCTGACCCGGCGGGCCGCGACAGGTGTCGGCCCCCGCCGCCCGGGCCGGGCGGCGGGGGCCGCGGTCGGTCAGGGCTTCTGCGCCACGGCGATGACGTAGTCGAGCAACCCCAGCTCCTTCTTGATCAGGTCGGCGTCGCGCCAGTGGTTGGCCATGCCCTTGACCGCGCTGCCGTCGACGGCGGCGCGGAACGCCGGGTCGGCGGGACGGGCGGCCTGGAACCGCCGCCAGCCCTCCCAGGTGCGGTCGGCGATGGAGTGGACCTCGACGTTGCCGAAGCCGGCGGCGGTGAGCTGCTCGCCGTAGGTGCGGCGGTCGTGCCAGTTCTCGTCCGGCAGGCTGAACTTGACGAAGCTGAGCGGACCCGAGTTGATCGACATGCGCGGGGTGTCGTTGCTCAGCGGGATGATGTCGGCGGTGGCCAGCGTGCCGCCCGGCCGCAGCACCCGCAGCGCCTCGGCGAAGAACGCGCTGCGCGGGTGGAAGTGGAACGCCGACTCCAGCGCCACCACCCGGTCCACGCTGGCGTCCGGGAACGGCAGCGCGGTCGCGGTGCCGAGCTGGAAGTCGGCCCGGTCGGCCAGCCCCTCCCGGCGGGCGCGTTCCTGGGCGTGCTCGACGTGCCGGGGGGTGACGTTGACGCCGTGCACCCGGGCCACCCGGCGGTCCCGCAGCCAGGCGAAGTCCTGGTCGCCGTAGCCGAAGCCGACGTCCAGCACGGTGTCGTCGGGCTTGAACCCGGCGGCGTCGGCGAGCTTGTTCGCCAGCGCCTCGCCGGCCACGTCGATGCTGGTGACGCCCTCCTCCCAGTAGCCGACGTTCATGTAGCGGGAGGTCCGGGCGGCGAACTCGACGTCCGGCGACTGGATCTCGTAGAACCGGCGGACCCGGGTCACCGGGTCCTTGGTGGCCAGGGTCCGGACGACCCGGCCGAGGGTGCGGAGGTTCTCCAGCATGTCAGCTCCTCAGGGCTGGAAGGGGATGGTCAGGGCTGCAGGGCGGGGGCGGAGACCTGCCGACGCAGGTCGTCCACCAGGGTCGCCGCGGCGTCCGGCCCGGTCGCCGCGCCGAAGAGGTAGAAGTCCGGGCGGATCAGCGCGGCGTCCGCGCCGGCCAGCCAGGACAGGTACGTGCCGTCGAGGTCGACCGGGTCGTCGGCCGCCGGGTCGCCGTCGGCCGGCCGCACGGTCAGCCGGTACGCGCCGAGGTCGTCGAGGAACGCGGCGGCGTCCGGGTCGAGCGCCGCCGGTTCCCGGGTGAGCAGCACGAAGCCGACGCCCACCACGTCGTCGAAGCCGCCGGTGCGCCCGCCGACGGACACCCGGCCCTGCGGCGCGGGTTCCCCGGCGCGCGGCGTGGGCGTGCCGTCGGCGTCGCGGTGCAGCACGCCGTCGACGATCGCCTCGCGCAGCGAGCGGACGTGCCGCTGCTGGGTACGCCGGCGCAGCGCGGCCAGCATCACCGAGTCGCGGCCGGCGGCCTTCTTCGGGTCGGTCTCGCAGATCACCGCACCGGAGTCCATCGACATCCGGATCGCGTGCTGCACGTGCGCCCGCCGCTCCACCTGGTAGGTGTCCAGCAGCGCCTCGCCGGCGAGGCCCCGGCGCACCAGGTCCAGCTTCCAGGCCAGGTTGACCACGTCGCGGAAGCCGGAGCTCATGCCCTGCCCGAGGAACGGCGGCATGACGTGCGCGGCGTCGCCGGCCAGGAACACCCGGCCGCGCCGCCACACGTCGGCGGAGCAGGCCTGGGTGGTGTAGACGCCGTAGCGGTCCAGCCGGGCGTTGTCCGGGGTGATGTCGAACAGGCCGAGCAGCCGCCAGGCGCTGGCCTCGGTGCGGAACTCCTCCAGGGTCTCGCCGGGCACCCGCATGAACTCCCAGCGCCTGTGGTCCGGCCCGGCCGAGACGGCGGTACGCGGGCGCGCCGGGTCGCAGATCTGCAGGTTGTTCGGCCGGAACTCGCGCGGGGTGTGCAGCACCACGTCGCAGACCAGCCAGTCGTGGGTGAAGTCCAGGTCGGTGACGCCCGAGCCGAGCCAGCCCCGGACGAAGCTGTTCGCGCCGTCGCAGCCGAGCACCCAGGAGGCGGTGAACGTGTGGCTGCCGCCGTCGCCGTCCACGGCGGTCACCTCGACCCGGTCGCCGTGGTCGGCCAGCCCGGTCACCTCGACGCCCCGGCGCACCTCCACCCCGGGCAGCGCCGCGCCCCGCTCGGCCAGCCGGTCCTCCAGGCCGGGCTGGTAGAACGAGGTCGAGTCGGGCCAGCCGGCCGGCCCGTCGGCGGCGGCGCGCACGTGCAGCAGGGTGCGCCCGAAGCCGTTCTTCCAGGTGTACTCACCGGACAGCTCGGTCACGTCGGCGAGCCGGTCGGCCACCCCGCAGGCGGCGAGGATCCGGCTGGCCTCGCCGTCGTAGGAGACCGCGCGCGGCATGCTGTACGGGGTGGTCCACTTCTCCAGCACCCGCACCGTGAACCCGCGTTGCGCCAGCAGGATCGCGGCCACCTGGCCCACCGGGCCGTAGCCCACGATCAGTACGTCGGTCATCGCCGTCCCTCGTTCGTCCGCTGGGCCGCTACAGCCCGAGTTCCGTGTCGATCAGGCTGAAGATCTCGTCGTCGCTGGCCCGGTCGAGGTCCAGGTCGTGGTCGTCGGCGGAGGCGCCGCGCATGGTCCGCCACTTGGCGACCAGCACCTCCAGCCGCGCCGCCACCTGGCCGTGCAGGTCGGCCTCGACGGTCGTCTCGGCCAGCGCCCGCTCCAGGCGTTCCAGCTCGGCCAGGACCGCCGGGGCGGCCTGCCCACCGTCGGGCACGAGCCGGGACCGCAGGTACGCGGCGAGCGCGGCCGGGTCCGGATAGTCGAAGACCGCGGTGGCGGGCAGCCGCTCCCCGGTCGCCTCGGTGAGCCGGTTGCGCAGCTCGACGGCGGTGAGCGAGTCGAAGCCCATCTCGTGGAAGGCCTGGCCCTCCCGGATGGCGTCCGGGCTGCCGTGGCCGAGCACCGCCGCAGCGGTGGCCCGGACCAGGTCGAGCAGCAGCGCGGCCTGTTCCGCGCCGGTGAGCGCGCGCAGCCGCGCGCCCAGGTCCG
>NZ_CADEAU010000363.1 GCF_902825405.1 Micromonospora maritima
ACCGCGTCCACGGCCTGCGGGTGGGCGCTGACCAGGCCGTGCGCCGCGCCGGTCTCGACCGTGCTCGTCGGCTCCGCCGGCGGCGTGGGCCCGGCGGCCCACGGCGGTGTCCACCCGTCCAGCGCGGGCAGCGTGGCGGGGAAGGTGCGCTCCGCCTCGCGGACCAGCAGCGGCACCAGTTCGGCGCCGTGCTCGCGCAGCGTGGTGACCAGGGTGGGCAGCCAGGGCAGGAGCACCGGGTCGGGCAGGCCGGCGAACGCGGCCGACATGGTCTCCACGACGAACGGCGCCAGCCCGGGCACCGGTTCGAGCGCGTGCACGAAGCCGGACAGGTACTGCGGGAACGCGGGCACCACCAGCGGGTTGGCCAGCAGCTCGGCGCAGCGTTCGCGCAGCTGTGCCAGGGGCAGCAGGCCGAGCTGGTGGTGGGCGGCCCAGAGCAGCGCCACCTTGGCCGGCGCCCCCGGGTGGGCCTGGGCGACGGCCAGTTCGAGCTGGGACCGGTCGCAGCCGAGGGACAGGGCCAGGCTCTCCATGCCGAACAGGAAGCCGAGCATCGCGCCGACCTGGCGGACGCCTGTCGCCTCGTCGACGAACGCGGTGGGCAGCAGCGTGCAGTAGTGGGCGTACCCGGTGGTGACGAACGCCCGGCACCAGGCCGGCAGGGCCGGCGCGGTGGTGCGGTGGTGGGCGAGCAGCCGGCGGATGCGGCGCAGGACCTCGGGTGCGTCGTCCACGGTGCGTTCGGCGGCGAGCAGTTCGACCGCCCGGGTGCCGAGTTCGTCGACCAGGCGGGGGCTGTCGAGCAGGCGGAGCGCGTCCTCGACGGCGGCGAGCGCGCCGGCCGCGGTGGCGTCCGGGCCGCGGACCGCCCGCCGCAGCCGTTGCTCCAGCACCTGCTCGACGGTGACGCCCTCGTAGCCCAGCTCGATGAGGGCGCGCTGGTTGCGGCCGAGGGCGAGGTCCCAGCTCTCCTGGGTGGAGCGGTGGCCGAGGCGGCGCTCACCCATGATCGGGCGTACCGCGTCGGCGGGCAGCAGGTGCCGCAGCATCCACAGCAGGTCGGAGCAGGGTTCCAGCGCCGGGTCGGCGCGCAGGTCGAGCAGGGCCCGCTGCACGGTGCGCCGTTCCAGGTCGAGGCCGAGCGGGTGGAGCCGGTCCAGGACGTCGCGGGCCAGGGGTGGGAGGGAGTCGTATCCGACCTGGCCGACCCGGTCGCCGCCGAGCAGGATCTCGCAGAGCCGGCGGACGTCGCGTCGGCCGGGCACCACGTCCTTCTCGATGCAGGTGACCGCCGCGTCGGCGAAGTCGTACGGCGTGGGGCGGGCGCGGTTGCGCAGGGCGGCCAGCAGGATCGACGTCTCGAACACGGCGATCGCGTCGGCGGTGCTGGCGAGGTAGCCGTTGCGGCGGGCGAGCCGGACGATGTCGACGCACCAGCCGCGCAGCTCCGCCTCGTCCAGCCCGTCGAGCGTGGGCGGGGCGGCGAGGAAGCCGGTGAGGCGGTCGGTGGTCGTCTGCGGCGCCGTGGTCGTCGGGGCGGTGCGGGCGCGCCGGCCCTTCTTGCCGGACTGCTGCCCGGCCAGCCGGTACGGCGTGAGCCCGCTGCGGGCCACCGCGGTGCTCCAGTTCGCGGCGGCGATCGAGACGGTGCCCGGGGCGAGGCCGAACTGCGCCTCGATCGCCGAGTGGCTGGACGGGATGAGGCCGTAGCGCCAGCGGGTGCCGGTGCGAGGGCTGATCGCGAAGTCGGGTGCGGTGGAGTCGAGGCCGAACTGTTCCACGTGGCTGGCGGCGTGGAACGCGCCGCAGAGGTAGAGGCAGTCGGCCGGGTCGGCGCCGGAGGCGGCGAGGTGCTGGCGTATCCGGGTCCACATGTGACGCTCGCGGTCCTCGTCGCGGTCGTCGCGGGCGGACGCGGCGGGGCGCAGCCGCCGGAACAGGCTGCCGATCAGCACCATCACCTGCCGGTAGGTGTCGTGGTCGGCGTCGGCGAGCGGCCGTTCGACGTACTGGTCCCACCACTCCGACCAGTGCCGCACCTTGCCGTGGTGCAGCAGGTACGCCTCCAGTTCGGCGAAGCGGGGGCGCAGGTCGCCGATCTCCACCCCGACCGCGTCGCCGTGCAGCGCGGCGTCCTCGTCGGACGTCGGTGCCGCGTCGGGCCCGTCGGCCCGGGGGGTCCACTGGAAGACGTGGTCGGTGGAGCGGTCGACCAGCACCAGCTCCACGCCGGGGGTGTCCAGCGCGTACGCGATGGCCTGGTATTCCGCGGAGGCCTCGGTGATCGGGGCGATGACGCTCAGCGGGCTCCACTCGGCCGGGAAGCCGTCGAGTTCGGTGGCGAACGCCTGCACCGCCACCGGCAGGCGGCAGTTGCGCAGCTCGTCAAGGAGGGGGCGCAGGTCCTCGCAGAGCTCCAGGTAGATCACCTTCGGTGGGCGGGCGCGCAGCCGGCGTGCCATCGCCAGGGCGGAGGCGGGGGAGTGGTGGCAGACCGGGAAGATCTCCAGCCGCTCGCGCAGCGCCCGGTCGACGTCGTCGACCATGCCGGCGAGGATCCCGGCGAGCGCGTCGGGGGAGTCGGCGAAGGCGGCGGCCGCGTCGGTGAGCTGGTCGCGCAGCGCGCCGAACAGGCTGGTCGGGGCGGGGGCGGTCATGACAGCGAGGCGATCGCCTGGCGGCCGCCGTCGAGGAAGCCCGCCCAGTCGCCGCCGTCGTCGGCCTTGGCCCGGGGCTCGACCACCCCGTGCAGGTACTTGTTGAGGATGGCCAGGTCCTCCGGGCTGCGGCGGGCCAGCGATCCCATCAGCGACCCGGCGAGGGTCTGGGCGCGCAGCGTGCGGTCGCCGAAGAACTGGCTGTGCAGGATGGCGTCCTCCAGCACGCCGATCTGCTCGGCGGTGGACAGCGCCGACTCCAGCTTCTCGTCGTCGCTGCTCGCGGCGGTCGCGGCGGCGCGCAGGTCGGCGAAGCTCTGCAGCAGGATGTCGAGCAGCGTGGGCGGCACGTCCAGCTCGATGCGGTGCCGGCGCAGCAGCTCCTCGGTGCGGAAGCGGACGATCTCGGCCTCGCTGCGCTTGTTGGTGACGACCGGGATGCGGACGAAGTTGAACCGGCGCTTGAGGGCGGAGGAGAGGTCGTTGACGCCCCGGTCGCGGCTGTTGGCGGTGGCGATGATCGAGAAGCCGGGCTGGGCGAAGACGATGTTGTCGTGGTCCAGCTCGGGGATGGAGACGTACTTCTCGGACAGGATCGAGATGAGCGCGTCCTGGACGTCGCTGGTGGAGCGGGTCAGCTCCTCGAAGCGGCCGATCACGCCCTGCTCCATCGCCGTCATGATCGGCGAGGGGATCATCGAGTCGCGGGACTGGCCGCGAGCGATGACCATGGAGACGTTCCACGAGTACTTGATGTGGTCCTCGGTGGTGCCGGCGGTGCCCTGCACGACGAGCGTGGAGTTGCGGCAGATGGCGGCGGAGAGCAGCTCGGCGAGCCAGCTCTTGCCGGTGCCGGGGTCGCCGATGAGCAGCAGGCCACGGTCGGAGGCGAGGGTGACGATGCTGCGTTCGACGAAGCTGCGGTCGCCGAACCACTTCTGCGGGATCTCCCGGTCGAGGCCGTCGGCGCGTTCGGAGCCGAGCACGAACAGGCGGACCATGCGCGGGCTCAGCCGCCAGGAGAACGGCTTCGGGCCGGTGTCGACCGATTCCAGGTAGGCTAGCTCGTCGGCGTACTTGACCTCGGCGGGGGCGCGGAGCATGTCGGACATCAGGGGTGCTCTCCTAGGTGAGGAAGTTCTTCAGCTCGACGACGAGCTTGCGGATGTGGCCGGAGATGACGGGGGTGCCGAGGTCGGAGAAGCGCTGCCGGAACCAGGGGTTGACGCTCTGGTGGCCGGAGCTGTTGACGGAGCCGACCGGGATGAACTTGACCCCGGAGCGGTGCACCGCCTCGATGCCGTCGAACAGCGGCTGGGACCTGTCGAACTCGTAGAAGTCGGAGATCCAGACCAGGACCGTGTTGCGCGGCTCGACGATCTTGGGGCGGGCCAGGGCCATGGCGACCGGGCCGTCGTTGCCGCCGCCGAGGTTGGTGCGCAGCAGCACCTCGAACGGGTCGTGCACCCACGGGGTGAGGTCCAGCGCCCGGGTGTCGTACGCGATCAGGTGCACGTCGACCTTGGGCAGCCCGGCGAAGATGGAGGCGAGGATGGTGCAGTTGACCATGGAGTCGACCATCGAGCCGGACTGGTCGACCACCACGATGAGCCGGGCCGGGGTGGTCCGCCGGGCGGTCTGCCGGTAGTAGAGCCGGTCGACGTAGAGGCGTTCGTCGTCCGGACTCCAGTTGGTGAGGTTCTGCCAGATCGTGCGGTCCAGGTCGAGGTTGCGGAAGACCCGCTTGGGCGGCACCGACCGGTCGACCGTGCCGACGGTGGCCTGCGCGACCTGGGTGCGCAGCACCTCGGCGACCTGGTCGACGTAGCGGCGGATCAGCGACTTGGCGTTGGCCAGCGCCACCCCGGACAGGTTCGACTTGTCGCGTAGCAGCTGCTCGATCAGCGACATGCTCGGAGTGAGCCGGGCGGCCAGCGTCGGATCGGCGAGCACCTCGCGCAGGCGCATCCGGCCGACCAGGTCGCCCTCGATGCCGGCGAGCGTGGCGCCGAGGCCGGAGCCTTCGCGACGCAGCTCGCCGACGTCGACGCCGCAGGCCTGCTCGAACCAGCCGGCGTCGGCCTGCCAGCGGGCGAGCTGCCCGGCGCTGACCTCACCGGAGCCGGTGGCGAACACGTTGAGCAGGAGCTTGGACACCAGCGCGGCACGGCGTACCTCGGTCTCGCCGGGCTGGAACGCCCCGGCGACGGCCGTGGTGTCGTCGTCGGCGGTGAGCAGGCCGCGCAGCTCGTCGGCGAGCGCCGGGAAGCGCTGCACGACGGTGTCGACGGAGACGGCGGGGTCCAGCAGTGCGGCGGGCAGGCCGAGGTCGTCGACGACGGCGACGCTCGCCGACTCCAGGCCGGGCTGTTCGTCGGGGTGGAACAGGCGGGCGAGCAGCCGCCAGTAGAGCACCTGGCGGCGGTTGGCGTGGGCGCGGTCGTCGGTCATCGGCGCAGCAACCGTCCCGCGCGTTCGCGCAGCACGGCCACGGCGTCGCCGGCCCTGGCCTCGGCCTTCGCCGCCTTGGCGTCGGTGACACCGCACGCCCAGTCGCCGTTGTGCGCCTCGACGACCTGCCGCTTGACGGTGGCCCGCACCGCCAGGGGTTGCAGCAGCCAGCGACCGTCGTCCCAGCGCAGCAGCGCGAGGCAGGCGGTGGAGGCGGCGAGAAGCGCCGGGGTGAGCGGCCCGGCGGCGGGCAGTCGGTCGACGGTCACCGGGACCGCCCGGCCGTCCAGGTCGAGCAACAGGCCGGCGTCGTCGTCGCGGACGGTGTAGCCCTCGACCAGGACCGGCTCGGCGATCGCGGCCGGGTGGCGGGTCAGCGGCGGGACCGCGGCGGCGGTG
>NZ_CADEAU010000364.1 GCF_902825405.1 Micromonospora maritima
GTGGCCGCCCGGCCGCGCGCGGTCGCGTACGTGGCCTGCGACCCGGCCGCCTTCGCCCGGGACGTGCGCACGTTCGCCGAGGCGGGCTGGCGGCTGGCCGCGCTGCGCGGGTTCGACCTGTTCCCGAACACCCAGCACGTCGAGCTGGTCGGCCTGTTCCTGCCTGGCTAGCCTGGCCCGATGAAGATCGTCGGGCTGATGTCGGGCACCTCGTACGACGGGGTGGACGTGGTGGCGGGCGAGTTCACGCCCGACGGGGACACGCTGCGGCTGCGGCCGCTCGGGCACCGCGAGCTGCCGTACCCGGACGACCTGCGGGCGCAGATCGGCGCGCTGCTGCCGCCGGCCGCCACCACGATCGAGACGGTGTGCCGGCTGGACAACCGGCTCGGCGAGGTGTTCGCCGAGGCGGCCGCGGTCGGCGTCGAGCTGGCCGGCGGCGCCGTCGACGCGGTCGTCTCCCACGGCCAGACCGTCTTCCACTGGGTCGAGGCCGGTCGGGTGCGCGGCACCCTCCAGCTCGGCGCGCCGGCCCGGGTCGCCGCGCGGGTGGGCGTACCGGTGCTGCACGACCTGCGCTCGGCGGACGTCGCGGCCGGCGGGCAGGGCGCGCCGCTGGTCCCGGCGTTCGACGCGCTGCTGCTCGACGCCACCTCACCGCGCGCGGCACTGAACCTGGGCGGCATCGCGAACCTCACCGTGGTCGCGCCCGGGGCGCCGGTCCTCGGGTACGACGTGGGCCCGGCCAACGCGCTGCTGGACGCCGCCGCCCGCCGGTTCCTCGGCCGCCCCTGCGACGTCGACGGGGCACGGGCCGCCGCCGGCCGGGTGCACGGGGCGCTGCTGGCCCGGCTGCTCGCCGAGCCCTACTACGCCGCGCCGCCGCCCAAGTCGACGGGCAAGGAGCTGTTCCACGGCGGCTACCTGGACGCCGCGCTGGCCGCCCTGGGCGAGCCGGTGGCCGCCGACGACGTGCTGGCCACGCTCACCGAGCTGACCGCCCGCACGGTCGCCGACGCCTGCGACCGGCACGGGGTGACCGAGGTGGTCGCCGCCGGCGGGGGAGTGCGCAATCCCACACTCCGGGCCCGGCTGGCCGCGCGGGGTGCCGGACGGTGGCGGCTGCGCACCACCGACGAGCTGGGCGTGCCGGCACAGGCCAAGGAGGCGTACGCGTTCGCGCTGCTGGGGTGGCTGAGCTGGCACGGGCTGCCCGGCGCGGTCCCGTCGGTCACCGGCGCGTCCCGGGCCGCCGTGCTCGGCTCCTGGACCCCCGCCGGACCGCCGTTCGGGGCGGCCCCGGCGACGCCGCCGCGCCGGCTGGTGGTCGCCGACTGATCCACGGCTCGGCTGCGGACTGTGGCGCGGCCGATAGACTCTCCGGTCATGAGTGTTGAAGAGGGCACGGCCAACCACGGTCGGCTGCTGGGCACCGTCCGCGGCCCGCAGGACGTGAAGCGGATGACCGCCGAGCAGCTGGACATCCTCGCCGCCGAGATCCGTGACTTCCTGATCGCGAAGGTCTCCCGCACCGGCGGGCACATCGGTCCCAACCTCGGTGTGGTCGAGCTGACCCTGGCGATGCACCGGGTCTTCGACTCCCCGCGCGACCGGCTCCTCTTCGACACCGGTCACCAGGCGTACGTACACAAGATCCTCACCGGCCGGCAGGAGGGCTTCGACAAGCTCCGCCAGCGCGGCGGCCTCTCCGGCTACCCCAGCCAGGCGGAGAGCGAGCACGACCTGATCGAGAACTCGCACGCCTCCACCGCCCTGTCGTACGCCGACGGCCTGGCCAAGGCGTACGCGCTGCGCGGCGAGAAGCGGGCCGTGGTGGCCGTGGTCGGCGACGGCGCGCTCACCGGCGGCATGTGCTGGGAGGCGCTGAACAACATCGCCACCGCCGGCAACCCGCTGGTCATCGTGGTCAACGACAACGGCCGGTCCTACTCGCCGACCATCGGCGGCCTCGCCGACCACCTGTCGTCGCTGCGGCTCAACCCCGGCTACGAGAAGGTGCTCGACACCGTCAAGGACGCGCTGGGCAACACCCCGTTCGTCGGCAAGCCGATGTTCGAGGTGCTGCACGCGGTCAAGAAGGGGATCAAGGACGCGGTCGCCCCGCAGGCCATGTTCGAGGACCTCGGCATCAAGTACGTCGGCCCGGTCGACGGCCACGACGTGCCGGCCGTCGAGGCGGCGCTGCGTGCGGCGAAGAACTTCGGCGGCCCGGTGATCGTGCACGCGGTCACCCGCAAGGGCTACGGCTACCGTCCCGCCGAGGACGACGAGGCCGACTGCCTGCACGGCCCCGGCGGCGCCTTCGACGTCGAGACCGGCCAGCTGGTCGCCGCACCGTCGGTGAAGTGGACCCACGTCTTCGCCAACGAGCTGGTGAGCATCGCCGACGAGCGCCCCGACGTGGTCGGCATCACCGCCGCCATGGCCGAGCCCACCGGCATCGCCACGCTGGCCCGCAAGTACCCGGAGCGGGTCTACGACGTGGGCATCGCCGAGCAGCACGCCGCCACCTCCGCCGCCGGCCTGGCCATGGGCGGCCTGCACCCGGTGGTCGCGGTCTACGCCACCTTCCTCAACCGGGCCTTCGACCAGGTCCTGCTGGACGTGGCGATGCACAAGCTGCCGGTCACGTTCGTGCTGGACCGGGCCGGCATCACCGGCCCCGACGGGCCGAGCCACTACGGCGTCTGGGACATGTCGGTCTTCGGCGTGGTGCCCGGCCTGCGCATCGCCGCGCCCCGCGACTCGGTCACGCTGCGCGAGGAACTGCGCGAGGCGATCGCCGTCGACGACGGCCCCACCATCCTGCGTTTCCCGACCGGCACCGTCGCCGCCGACCTGCCGGCCGTGCGCCGGGTCGGCCCGGTGGACGTGCTGGCCGAGTCGGCGCGTACCGACGTGCTGCTGGTCGCGGTCGGCTCCTTCGCCGGCCTCGGCGTGGAGGTCGCCGCCCGGGTCGCCGAGCAGGGTTACGGTGTGACCGTGGTCGACCCGCGCTGGGTCCGCCCGGTCCCGGCCGAGCTGGTCGAGCTGGCCGCCGGCCACCGCCTCGTGGTCACCGTCGAGGACGGCGTCCGCATCGGTGGCGTCGGCTCCGCGCTGGCCCAGGCGATGCGGGACGCCGACGTCCGGGTGCCGGTGAAGGACCTGGGCGTACCGGCCGACTGGCACCCGCACGGTACCCGCGCGCAGATCCTGGCCGACCTGCGGCTCACCGCGCAGGACGTGGCGCGTGACGTCACCGGCTGGATCTCCGGCCTGGACGCCGCGCCGGTCGACCCGGCCACCGACGGGGCCGCGGCGCAGAACTGATCCGGATACGGTGCTCGGGCGGTCCCGCTTCCTGCGGGGCCGCCCGAGCGCTGTTTCCGGGCTTCCGTCTGCGGGGTGCCGCCAGTTCGCCGACGTGGCGGCATCGAGGTGGCCGGGATGCCACCACCTCGGCGACGTGGAGTGAATCATGGGAGGGCTGCGCCGTGGACGTGCGTGTGGCCACGCCGGCCGACCTGGACGACATCGTCGACCTGCACACCCGGGCCCGGCTCGCCTACTACGGCGCGGGCGGGCTGCCCACCGGGGAGATCGTCAACCCGGCGCTGGCCCGGGAACAGCGGGACGGCTGGACGGCGGCGATCGCCGCGCCGCACAAGCACGTGCGGTGTGCCGTCGTGGACGGTCGCCTGGTCGGCCTGCTGGCCCTGGGCCCGCCGCACTCGTCCGAGGTGGACGCCGCGCAGCTCTACCAGATCCATGTCGCCCCGGACTGCTGGGGCCGGGGCATCGGCGGCACGCTGCACGGGCTCTTCCTGCGTCACCTGGAAGCCGAAGGGCTGCCGGTGGGGGTGCTGGAGGTGTGGGAGCGCAACACCCGTGCCCGTGCCTTCTACACCCGGCACGGCTGGCGCCCCGACGGCACCACCCGCCCCGGCCCCGCCGACGCCCCCTACCTCGGCATGCGCCTCCACCACCCCTGAGGTCGTGGAGGAACCCGTCGATAGTGCAGTTGAGGCCCGCGAGGTGCCCGTTATGACCTGTTCACGTGGGCCCACACTGCAAGATCGGTGCGGGGGTGGGAGGGGGGTGGTTACCGGGGGCGGGTGCGGGTGGCGTAGGTGCGGAGGGCCCGGAGGAAGTCGACCTCGCGGAAGCCCGGCCAGTACACGTCGCAGAAGTACAGCTCGGACTGGACCGCCTGCCAGAGCAGGAAGCCGGACATCCGACGCTCGCCGCTGGTCCGGATGACGAGGTCGGGGGCGGGCCGGTCCCCGGTGTAGAGGTGCGTGCCGATGGCGTCGGCAGTGAGGCGGTCCGCCACGTCGGCAAGGGTGGCGCCGGCCTCCGCCTCGCGGTGCAGCAGGCGCCGGACCGCGTCGGCGATCTCCGTACGACCGTCGTAGCCGATCGCGACGGTCAGGTCGAAGCCGCCGGCCCGGTCCCGGGTGCCGTCCTCGGCCAGCTTCAACGCGTGCCGGGTGGAGTCGGGCAGGACGTCGGTCCGGCCGGCCACGTGCAGCCGCCACGGGCTGTCCGGTCGCCGCAGCGGCTCGGCGATGACGTCCTCGACCAGCCGCATCAGGTGCGCGACCTCGGCGGAGCCGCGCTTGCGTACGTTGTCGACCGAGGCGACGAACAGGGTGATCTGCCGGATGCCCAGCTCGGCGCACCAGCCGGCCACCTCGTGCAGGTGCGCCGCGCCGTACCGGTGGCCCACCGACGGGTCGTCGAACCCCATCTGCCGCGCCCAGCGACGGTTGCCGTCCATCACCATCGCGACGTGCCGGGGCAGCGTCGCGTCGACGAGTCCCGCCCGCAGACGACGGGCGTAGAGCCGGCGGATCACCTCGACCATGGCGTCTCCTTGGACGGGAAAGCCCTCCGGCCGTCAGCGGGGGGCGGACAGCGAGCGGTACCACGTCTTCTCGGTGCCGGCCAGGCTGAACGTCTGCTTGGCGTCGGTCTGCTCGACCACCACCAGGCCGGGCCGGTCGACCAGGCGGGTGGTGCCGGGCGGGGCGGCGAACGAGGCGTCCCGGGTACGCCAGGTCAGCACCGCCAGCGGCTGCCCGGGCACCGGCAGGTGGTAGGCCTGGAGCGTGGTGGAGCGGTCGGCGGGGGAGACCACGGGCGTGCCACCGCCGGCCGGGCGGTAGACCACGGCGGTCATGGTGCCGGTGGCGGTCTCCCAGGTGAGCTGCTCCAGGTCACCCGGCTCCCCGCCGCCCAGGGCCACCTCGCCCAGCGAGCGGGTCGCGATCTTCGCCATCGGCCAGGACTCGGGCGCGGAGCGGGGGGCCTCGCGGTCCCCGATGCGCCGGGGGAGACTGCCGAACGGGCCCCGTTCGCCGGCCAGCGCGCAGGTGTCCAACCCGGCCAGGGCCCGCCGGCCGGCGCCGGTCTCGTCGCGCACCAGCGGGTAGCGGGGCGCCTCGGTGGCCGTACCCAGGTCGAGGACGCGGTCGGCG
>NZ_CADEAU010000365.1 GCF_902825405.1 Micromonospora maritima
CGCCGAGTGTCGCCGGCCGGCCTGGCAGGCCGCGCTGCGCGCCGTCGCGCCCGAGCTGGCGGAGTTCGAGCGGAGCCGGCGGGACGACCTGGCGGCGGTCGCCCGCCAGTGGGACGAGATGGTCCGGCAGGCCGCCGCCCACCCCGAGTTCCCGGCCGGTTAACCGGTCGACCGGCGGTCCCGGCCGTGCCACCATCGCCCGGTGTCCGACCCCGCCGATCCGGCCCTGTCCCGCTGGCAGTTCGACCTGACCTGGGCGCTGCTCGAATACCACCTCGACCGGCTCGACCCGGCGGACTTCCTCTGGGAACCGGGTCCGCTGTGCTGGACGATGCGGGCCGACCCGGCCGGTGGCTGGCGTCCGGACTGGGCCGACACCGAGCCGGATCCGGTGCCCGTGCCGACGATCGCCTGGCTCACCTGGCACATCGGCTGGTGGTGGTCGGTGGCCGCCGATCATCTGCGGCAGCGACCGCCACGGGAGCGCGCGGACGTGCGGTGGCCGGGGCCCGGCGCGGCGACTGTCTCCTGGCTGAACGGTCTGCGGGGGGAGTGGACGGACATCCTCGACGGCCGCACCGAGGCCGACCTGGCCCGCCCGTCCGCGTACCCCTGGCCGGCCGACGCCGGGCTCACGGTGGCGCACCTGGTGGCCTGGGTCAACGCCGAGCTGATGAAGAACGGTGCCGAGATCGGTCAGCTCCGGCTGCTGCGCGCGGCCCGCGCCTGAGCCGTCGGTCGCGCGGGCCGTCCCGCGGTCAGTGCGCGCCGCCGAGGTTGAGCACCACCACGCCGGCGATGACCAGACCGGCCCCGACCACCTTCGTCACGCTCAACGGCTCGCCCAGGAACGCCGCCCCGACCGCCATGATCGCGGCGGTGCCCAGGCCGGACCAGATCGCGTACGCCACGCCGACCGGGACGTCCCGGACCACGAGGGCGAGCAGCCCGAACGCGGCCAGATAGCAGGCCACCAGGCCGACCGTGGGCCAGAGCCGGGTGAACCCGTCGCTCGCCTTGAGCAGGCTGGTGCCCACCACCTCGGCCGTGATCGCGAGCGCCAGCAACAGATACGCCATGCCGGGACCGTACCCGGCGATTCGCCGACCGTGCGGTGGTGACGCCGGGCGGGCGCCACCACCGCACGCGCACGGGTCAGGAGACCGTGCAGGCCTTTCCGTTGAGGGTGACCAGGGTGGGGTCGGGGTTGGGGGTCGTCGAAGCCGTGCCGTTCAGGCCGAACGTGGTGGACGCTCCGGGCGCGAGTCTCCCGTTCCAGGACAGGTTCTTCGCGGTGACCGTGGCACCGGTCTGGGTGACCTCCGCCGACCACGCGTGGCCGACCTTCTGGCCGCCGGTGAAGGCCCACCGCAGCGTCCACCCGTTCACCGCCGTCGTACCGGTGTTGCGCACCGTGACCTGGGTGGTGAAGCCGGACGGCCAGCTGCCGTGGGTGGT
Organism: Micromonospora maritima; assembly: GCF_902825405.1. Lineage (GTDB taxonomy): Bacteria > Actinomycetota > Actinomycetes > Mycobacteriales > Micromonosporaceae > Micromonospora > Micromonospora maritima. The sequence goes on from NZ_CADEAU010000365.1 coordinate 1,459, forward strand.
GTAGGCGACCGCGCAGGTGGGCGCCGGCACGGCACCGGCGTCACCCTGGTCGGCCAGGAACGACGCGAGCCAGGCCAGCGCCGAGTTCCAGTTGATCGCCACCTCGTTCGTCGCGTACGAGTTGATGTCGTCCACGTAGCAGAACATCGGCGCGCACCCGGCGAGCAGGTTCGCCGCGTACGGGTCCTGGAGGGCGGCGTTCGGGCCGCCGGCGAGCGAGCCGGCCGGCGGGTTCGGCAGGTCCGGGTTCAGCTGGTCGGCGAAGATCCGGCTGTGCTGGTTGTGCGCGTTCTGCTCACCCCAGCCGGTCACGTAGGACATGTTCAGCGCGTTGCGGCCGAACAGGTAGTCGGCACTGCGCACCGCCCCGTCCCGGTACTTCGCGTCCCGGCTGAGGTCGAACGCGGTGGCCAGCACGATCGCGTTGTTCACCACGTTGCTGTTGCTGCCCCAGACGTACGCGTCGGCGGTGCCGGGCATCGGCAGTCCGTACGCCTGGTCGTCGATCGCGGCCAGGTAGCGGTCCGCGGCGGCGGTCACCGAGGCGCGGATCCGGGTCTTCTCGGCCGCCGGCAGCGTGTTCGGCACGGTGGCCAGGTCGAGCCGGCCCAGCGCGGCCACGCTCTGCCAGCCGAACGCCCCGTTCGGGGTGAAGACGTCGGCGGTGTGCAGCGGCGAGGCGGTGACGTCGGCCAGGTACGCCTTGTCGCCGGTGCTCAGCCACAGCTCGGCCGCGGCCCAGTAGAACTCGTCGGTGACGTTCGTGTCGTCGTACGCGCCGCCGCCGGTGCCGTCGCTGGCCGAGGCGTAGATCGCGGGGTGCGCCTTCGCCGCCGCGTACGCGGTCTTCGCGGCCGTGGCGCAGCGGGCCGCGTAGGCGGCGTCGTACGGGGCGAACAGCCGGGCGCACTGCGCGGCCACGGCGGCCAGGTTGAGCGTGGCCGCGGTGGACGGCGGATGCAGCTCGCGCGGCTGCGGGTCGTCCTGCGGGGCCAGCGGCAGGCCGGTCCAGTTCCTGTCGTGGATCTTGTGGTGCACCATCCCGGCCAGCGGCTCACCCGCCGGCACCTGCATGCGCAGCAGGAAGTCCAGCTCCCAGCGGGCCTCGTCGAGCACGTCCGGCACGGCGTTGCCCCGCTCGGGCACCCGCAGCGTGGCGTCACCGAGGGCCGCGCCGCCGTCGGCGGTCTCCGCGGTCTTGGTCCGCTCGAACGCGTTCAGCAGTTGGTAGGTGGCGATGCCGCCGTTGACCACGTACTTGCCGTGGTCGCCGGCGTCGTACCAGCCGCCGCGCACGTCCAGCCGGTAGTCGCAGACGCCGGGCTGGCAGGGCACGTCGGTGTCGCCCTGGTTGGGCGCGACGCCCAGGTGGCCGGCGGGGCGGGCGTACTCGGCGCCGATCAGGTCGCCGTCGATCGCGATGCCGCTGCGCTGGGCGTAGAAGAACTGGAGCGAGTCGGCGCGCAGCCGCTCGTAGAGCGCGCCGGAGATGTCGAACGGGTGGCTGGTCTCGCCGTCGACGGTCAGCGTGTAGCCGGTGCCCGGCGTGCGGTACGCGGAGAAGTCGACCGTCTGCACGTTCTGCGCCGAGGCGGCGTCGGTGCCACGCGGCGTGGTCTCGCCGCTGGCGACCACCGCACCGGCGGCCGACCTCAGCTGCCAGGGCAGCGCCGCGGTGGCCTCGGTGACCACGGTGGCGTGCTTCGGCCCGCCGGGCAGGTAGCCGACCTGGTTCACCCGCACCCGCGGCCCGGTGTCCGGCTCGTACGGCGGGGCTGCCTCGCCGCCGCGCAGCGACACGTTGTCGAGGCAGAACGTCTGCGCCTGGGCGCTGCCGCCGATCTGGAAGATGAGCTGGGCGCCGGCGTTGTCGGCGGGGGAGGTGAAGGTGGTGGTGACGTGCCGCGCGGTGCCGCTGGCGGTGGCGTCGACGCTGGCGTACGTGGTGTAGGGGGCGCTGCCGAGCTGGAGCACCGCCTTGACGGCCGCGCCGGGGGTCGCGGAGACGTCGAAGGACAGCTCGTACTCGGCGCCGGAGATCAGCGGCACCGCGTCCTGACCGATGCCGGCGTCCCAGGGGTTGGCCGTGCCGGCGGCGACGGTGGTGCAGAGCCGGCCGTCGGTGACCGCCAGGTCGCCGGTGCCGTAGGAGAACCAGGGGGACACGCCGGCGCTGAAGTCGCCGTTGCGCAGTTGTTCGGGGGCGTCCGGCGGCACCTCGGCGGAGGCCGGGCCGGCGGTGGCGGCGAGCGCCAGGGTGGTGGCCGCGGCGAGCGCGACCAGCCGACGACGGGATCGGGTCACGGAGGGTTCCTTCCGTGCTCGGGGGTGGTGGAGGAGAGCACGGGAGCTGGGAGCGCTCCCACTATCAGGGCGATGTTTCCACCGCGTTCCGCCCCTGTCAATCGATCCGACCCGATGGCCCGCGCGCGCCCGTGCGCAGGGGGGTCCACCGCGCCACGTACGATGGTGGTGATCTCCTAGAGACAACCGAGCCCTCGACCTGGCAGGCTGCGACCCATGACCCTGAAGCTTCGTTCCGTCGGAGCGAGCGACCGTGGGCTGATCCGCAGCGGCAACCAGGACGCGCAGCACGCGGGCGCCTGGCTGGTCGCGGTCGCCGACGGCATGGGCGGCATGGCGGCCGGCGACCTGGCCAGCCGTATCGCGATCGACGCGATCGCCCCGCTGGACGTGGAGACGCCTGAGCACGCGCTCGTCGCCGCGCTCCAGGGCGCCATCGAACGGGCCACCGAGGGGATCCGCCGGGCCGTCGAGGAGGACCCGGAGCGCCAGGGCATGGGCACCACGTTGACCGCGCTGCTGTTCGCCCGCACCGGCAGCTGCCTGGCGCTGGCGCACGTCGGCGACTCCCGGGCCTACCTGTTCCGCGAGGGCGTGCTCAAGCAGGTCACCCGCGACGACACGTTCGTGCAGATGCTCGTCGACCAGGGCGTGATCACCGCCGAGCAGGCGAGCAGCCACCCCCGGCGCGCCGTGGTGACCCAGGCGTTGCAGGGTGACCAGGTCTCCCCGACGTACGCGACGATGGTGCCCCGCGCCGGCGACCGCTGGCTGCTGTGCAGCGACGGCCTCTCCAACGTGGTCCGCGCCGACACCCTCACCGAGGTGCTCGGCGAGGGCCTGGACCGGGACGCCTGCGCGGCCCGGCTCATCGACCTCGCGCTGCGGGCCGGCGGCCCGGACAACATCACCGTGGTGATCGCCGACGTCGTCGAGGAGTGACCGCGCCTAGCGCCGGCGCGGGCTGGCCCGCCGGGTCGGCTCCGCCGTCGTCGGGTCCTCCGGCCACGGGTGACGCGGGTAGCGACCCCGCAGTTCCGCCCGCACCTGCGGATAACCGGTCCGCCAGAACGAGGCCAGGTCCGCGGTGACCGCCACCGGCCGCCCGGCGGGAGAGAGCAGGTGCAGCAGCACCGGCACCCGCCCGTCCGCGATCCTGGGCGCGTCCCGCCAGCCGAACGTCTCCTGCAGCTTCACCGCCAGCACCGGGGCGGCCGGATCGGTGTAGTCGACCCGGATCCGCGAGCCGCTGGGCACCGGCAGCCGTTCCGGCGCCAACTCGTCGAGGCGGGCCGCCTGCCGCCAGTCGAGCAGCCGCCGCAGCGCCGCCGCCACGTCCACCCGGGCCAGGTCGCCGCGGCGGCGGACCCGGGTCAGCTCGGGCCCGAGCCAGAGCGGCGCGGCGTCGAGAAGCGCGGCGTCGGAGACGTCCGGCCAGTCGTCGCCGAGCGCCGACCGGCAGAAGGCCAGCCGGCGGCGCAGCGCGACCGCCTCCGGCGACCAGCCGAGCAGGTCGAGCCCTTCCTGCCGCAGGCCGTCACGCACCGCCGCGACCACCAGCTCCGGGTCCGGCGCTCTCAGCGGCCGCTCGACCAGCTCGACGGCGCCGAGGCGGAGCACCTCCCGCGCCACCACGTCGCCGGCGGACCAGCCGACCTCCCGATCGGTGCGCAAGAGCCCGGCGCCGGCCTCGCGCGCCGTCGCCTCGTCGATCGGGGC
>NZ_CADEAU010000366.1 GCF_902825405.1 Micromonospora maritima
GGGTCGCGCCCAGCGCCAGCTCGCCGAGCAGGGCGGCCAGGTCGGCGGCGGTGACCAGGTTGTCGACGCCGGCGTCGCGGGCCACGAAGTCCTCGATGCCGCGGCCGGTGACGCTGTGTCGGGCGCCGGCCAGCGCCCACGCCTGCGCGACGGCGGGCAGGCCGACCTGGCCGATGCAGATGTTGGTGGCCAGGTTGCTGGAGCGGACGATCATGCGTTCGGCGAGCCAGCGCAGCGGGGCGACGCCGCCGACGCGTTCCCAGACCGCCTCGTCGTTGTCGTAGTCACGGGCGTTGGTGAACCGGGGCGCGCCGGGCAGCGCGGAGTCGAACGAGTTGCGCACCGGCACCGGCGTGTCCAGGTCGAGCCGGCCCGCCTCGGCGGCACGGTGCAGCGCCACCAGGACGGCGACCTTCATGGTGCTCGCCGCGTAGTGGGTGGCGTCGGCCCGCCGGGTCCAGGTGGGCCGGGCGCCGGGGCGGCCCACGTACGCGGAGACGGTGCCGGGCACCTTGTCCAGGTGCGCGTCGAGGTCCTCCCAGATCATGGGGTGACCGTAGCCGACAGTCGGGGCGGGCGGGGCAGCGGTACGGCCGGGTGCGGGGCTAGCGTGCGGACATGACGACCGCCTTGTACGACGACATCGCGGACTGGTACGAGGAGTACGCCACCGTCGGTTCCGCCGCCTACATGGACCGGGTGCGATCGGTGCTGGCGGAGCTGTTGGGGCCCGGCCCCGGGCGGTGCCTGGACCTGTGCTGCGGCACCGGGGCGCACGCGGCCGAGCTGCACCGGCTCGGCTGGTCGCCGGTGGGGGTGGACCTGTCCGCCGGGCAGCTGCGGCACGCCCGCTCCCGGCTGCCGGTGGCCGGTGCCGACGCCACCGCCCTGCCGCTGGCCGACGGCGTTCTGTCGGCAGTGGTCTGCCTGCTGGCGCACACCGACATGCCGGACTATCCGGCCGCGATCGCGGAGGCGGCGCGGGTGCTTGCCCCGGGCGGCCGGCTGGTGCACGTGGGGGTGCACCCCTGCTTCGTCGGCGCCTTCGCCGACCGGTCCGAACCGGAACGGATCGTGATCGACGGCGGCTACGCCACCCGCGAGCGGACGACCCGGTCGTGGAACGCTTCCGGCGTACGCGCCCGGGTCGGCGCCTGGCACCTGCCCCTGGCCGACCTGCTCACCGCCGTCGCCGCCGCCGGCCTGGTGCTCGACGAGGTGGTCGAGTCCGGCTCCGGCCCGATCCCCGACGTCCTGGCCCTCCGCGCCACCAGACCTCGCTGACGGCCGGCGCCACGGTCACCCTTTACGGCCACCCGCGCCCGTCCCGCTGCCACCCGCACGGGTGCCCTCGCCCGTTTCGCGGTCGCCAGCCGCCGGCGCTGGTCCCGCGACTCAGATCCCGCTGCTTCACGCGCCGTTGTTCCGCCCCCGCCACTGGCTTCCGCCCAGGCCATTCCGGCCCTCGCCTGCCGGCCAGCCTCACCCCCGCTACCGCCCCCACCTCGCCGGCCGCTCCGCTCCCAGAAGTCGAGAGTTCGCGTCCACACCGAGACGTGCGGAGATCTTGGAAGGAACGTGCCCCCATAGGGGCCATTCCGTACCAAGATCTCGCACCAGGTCGGTCGATCATGAGGTTGGCGGTGCATGTGGGCTTCTGAATCGCCGTCAACCTCATGATCGACCGGCGACCGGCGACCGGTTATGGGTGGTGGGGTGGGGTGGGGAGTCGGGGAGACGGGGGGAGCCCGGTCCGCCGGGGTGGCGGGCCGGGCTCCGGGTGGGGCGTCGGGCGGGTGGGTCAGCCGGCGTGCTTGCGGCGGGCCGCCATCCGGCCGCGCTGGGTCTGGTCCAGCACCACCTTGCGGATGCGCACCGCGGTCGGGGTGACCTCGACGCACTCGTCCTCGCGGCAGAACTCGAGCGCCTGCTCCAGCGACAGCTTGCGCGGCGGGATCAGCTTCTCGGTCTCGTCGGAGGTCGACGCCCGCATGTTGGTGAGCTTCTTCTCCTTGGTGATGTTGACGTCCATGTCGTCGGAGCGGGAGTTCTCCCCGACGATCATGCCCTCGTACACCTCGGTGGTCGGCTCGACGAAGAGCTGGCCGCGCTCCTGCAGGTTGATCATCGCGAACGAGGTGACCGCGCCCGCGCGGTCGGCGACGAGCGAGCCGTTGTTGCGGGTACGCAGCTCGCCGAACCACGGCTCGTAGGACTCGAAGACGTGGTGCAGGATGCCGGTGCCGCGGGTGTCGGTGAGGAACTCGGTGCGGAAGCCGATCAGGCCGCGCGCCGGCACCAGCCACTCCATCCGGATCCAGCCGGTGCCGTGGTTCACCAGCTGCTCCATCCGGCCCTTGCGGGTGGCGAGGAGCTGGGTGATCGCGCCGAGGTACTCCTCGGGCGCGTCGATGGTCAGCCGCTCGACCGGCTCGCAGGTCTTGCCGTCGATCTCCTTGGTGACGACCTGCGGCTTGCCGACGGTCAGTTCGTAGGACTCGCGGCGCATCTGCTCGACCAGGATGGCCAGCGCCAGCTCACCACGGCCCTGCACCTCCCAGGCGTCCGGCCGCTCGGTGGGCAGCACCCGCAGCGAGACGTTGCCGATGAGCTCCTTGTCGAGCCGGTCCTTGACCATCCGCGCGGTGACCTTGGAGCCCTTCACCCGGCCGACCAGCGGCGAGGTGTTGGTGCCGATGGTCATCGAGATGGCCGGCTCGTCGACGGTGATCAGCGGCAGCGGGATCGGGTTCTCGGCGTCGGCGAGCGTCTCACCGATCATGATCTCGGGGATGCCCGCGACGGCGATGATGTCGCCCGGCCCGGCGGACTCGGCGGGCTTGCGCTCCAGGCCCTCGGTCATCAGCAGCTCGGAGATGCGGACCCGCTGGGTGCTGCCGTCGGTGCGGCACCAGGCCACGGTCTGGCCCTTGCTGATGGTGCCCTGGCGGACCCGGCACAGCGCGAGCCGGCCCAGGAACGGGGAGGCGTCGAGGTTCGTCACGTGCGCCTGCAGCGGCGCGTCCTCCTCGAACGCGGGCGCCGGGATGGTGTCCAGCAGGGTGCGGAACAGCGGCTCCAGCGAGGTGCTGTCGTCCGGCACGGCGCCGTCGGCGGGCTGGGTCAGCGAGGCGATGCCGTCGCGGGCGCAGGCGTAGACGATCGGGAAGTCGATCTGCTCCTCGTCGGCGTCCAGGTCGAGGAAGAGCTCGTAGGTGTCGTCCACGACCTCCTTGATCCGGGCGTCCGGGCGGTCCACCTTGTTGATCACCAGGATGATCGGCATCCGGGCACGCAGCGCCTTGCGGAGCACGAACCGGGTCTGCGGCAGCGGGCCCTCACTGGCGTCGACCAGCAGCACCACGCCGTCGACCATGGTCAGGCCGCGCTCGACCTCGCCGCCGAAGTCGGCGTGACCCGGGGTGTCGATGATGTTGATGGTGACCGGGTCGGAGCCGTCCGCCGGCAGGTATCGCACGCCGGTGTTCTTGGCGAGGATGGTGATGCCCTTCTCCCGCTCGAGGTCCATCGAGTCCATGACCCGCTCGGTGTCCTCACCACGGGCGCCGTAGGCGCCGGCCTGCCGCAACATGGCGTCGACCAGGGTCGTCTTGCCGTGGTCGACGTGGGCGATGATGGCGACGTTGCGGAGGTCGGTGCGTAGCTGCATACCCTCCATACTCCTGTCTGCGGTTGCCCGGGCACGCCTCGGGGTCACCCCCGAGATCGCCCGGATCTGTGGCGAAAGTGCTGTGCCGACCGTTCCAGCGACTGGCATGCTGACTCCCGTGCGGGGTGCCGGATGCCTGACCTGCTGAACTGGCTGCAGGAGCTGCCGCCTCTGCTGATCTACCTGGCCGCCGCGACGATCGTCGCGGGGGAGACCGCGGTGATCTTCGGGCTGCTGGTGCCGGGCGAGGCGACCCTGCTGCTGGTCGGCTTCCTAGCGTACGCGGGGACGCTACGGCTCGTCCCCACGCTGCTGGCCATGGTGGCCGCCGCCGTGATCGGAGACACACTCGCGTGGCGGGCCGGGCGGCGGTACGGGCCGCGGCTGCGCGCCTCCGGGCTCGGCGCCCGGATCGGTCCGCACCGCTGGCGACGCGCCGACGAGCTGCTGGAACGCCTGGGCGGGCGGGGCGTGTTCGCCGCCCGCTGGGTCGCGTTCGCCCGCACGCTGGCGCCCCGGCTGGCCGGTGCGGCCGGGCTGCCCTACCGGCGGTTCGCGCCGTGGAACCTGGCCGGGGTGGCGAGCTGGGTCGGTGCGTCGGTGCTGGCCGGCTACCTGGCCGGCGAGTCGTACGAGCGGGTGTCGCAGCTGCTGGGCCGGGCGACCGGGGCGGTGCTGGTGCTGCTGGTGTGCCTGCTCGGCGTGGTGCTGGCCGGCCGCTGGCTGGGACGCAACCCGGACCCGGTCCGGGCCTTGGCGGCCCGGGCCGCCGCGCTTCCGCCGCTGCGCTGGCTGCGGGCCCGCTACGGGGTGCTGTTCTTCCTGGTCGGCATGCGTGTCGGCCCGGTCTGGACGCTCCTGATCAACCTGGTGCTCGGGCTGGCGCTGCTGTTCGGCGCCGGGTTGGCCGTGGCCGCCCTGCTGGAGGCGGTGGTGCGGCACAGTGGGCTGGGCGTGCTCGACGGGCTGGTCACGGACTGGTTCGCCGCCCGGCGTACCCCGGGGGTGGTCGACGCCGCGCTGGGCGCGGTGTCGGTGTTGCGCGGCTGGGTCCTCATCACGGCGGTCGCCCTGGTGGCGGTGGCGGTGACCGGGCGGCGACGGTCCTGGCGCGCGGACCCGCTGGGCGTGGTGGGGACGATCGGCGCGGCCGTGCCGCTGGTCCTGCTGGTGGTGGTGGCGGACCTGACCGGCCCGGGCGGGCCGGACGACGCCCGGGACCTGTTCCCCACCCAGAACGCGGTGGTCACGGCGAGCTTCGGCACGCTGGCCTGGCTGCTGTCGCGGGGGGTCCGCTGGCCGGTCGGGGTGGCGGTGTGGACGGCCGCGGCCGCCGGTGTGGTCGCGGTCACCGGCGCGCGGCTCTACCTGGGCTGGAGCACGGCCAGCGGCACGGCGTCCGCGGTGCTGCTGGGCGCGGCGTGGACCACCGTGTTCGTGGTCGCCTGGGCGACCCGGGACCGCGCCGCAAACGGTGAGGACCGACCGGCGGACGGGGACGCCGACCCGGCCCGGCCGGTGGTGGGGGAGGGGCCACCGCGTCCCCGGGAGCGCCGCTCGGCGTCGCGGGTACCCCGCAGGCCGGTCGATCCCTGCTAGGGTGCGCCGGACGGGGGACCACGGGGAGGTTCGATGCGGCGAGGAGTCGGCCGGGTGGCCGCGGCTGCGGTGGCGGCGCTGATGGCGGCGGGTCTGGTGACCGGCTGCGGCGGCGAGGAGCAGCCGGTCCGGGAGGTGGCCGCGGAGCTGCCCACGGTGGCGCCGGTCGAGGAGCCGGCGGAGGCGCCCGC
>NZ_CADEAU010000367.1 GCF_902825405.1 Micromonospora maritima
CGAGACGGTGCCGCCGACCCCGCACCCGTCCGGCGCCCGGCCGCCGGCGTTGCCGGCGGGCGCGCTGCCCCGCCACATCGCCATCGTGATGGACGGCAACGGCCGCTGGGCCAAGGAGCGCGGGCTGCCCCGCACCAAGGGGCACGAGCAGGGCGAGCACAGCCTCTTCGACACCATCGAGGGCGCGATCGAGCTGGGCATCCCCTACCTGTCGGCGTACGCGTTCTCGACCGAGAACTGGCGGCGCTCGCCGGACGAGGTCCGCTTCCTGATGGGCTTCAACCGCGACGTCATCCGCCGCCGCCGCGACCAGCTCGTCGACCTCGGCGTCCGGGTGGTCTGGTCGGGGCGGGCCGGGCGGCTCTGGAAGAGCGTGATCTCCGAGCTGCAGACCGCCGAGGAGATGTCCCGCGACAACTCGACGCTGACGCTGCAGTTCTGCGTCAACTACGGCGGTCAGGCGGAGATCGCCGACGCCGCCGCCGGGATCGCCCGCGACGTCGCCGCCGGCCGGCTCGACCCGGCCAAGGTGAACGAGAAGACGATCGCACGCTACCTCTACCACCCCGAGGTGCCCGAGGTCGACCTGTTCCTGCGTCCCTCCGGTGAGCAGCGGATCTCCAACTTCCTGCTCTGGCAGACCGCCTACGCCGAACTGGTCTACCTGGACACGCTCTGGCCCGACTTCGACCGCCGCCACCTCTGGTACGCCTGCGAGCTGTACGCCCAGCGCGACCGCCGCTTCGGCGGGGCGCTGCCCAATCCGGTGGCCCCGGGAGTCTGAGGTCACGCTTAGCGACGCGCCGCGCGGGGTATCGATACCTCCAGACAGCAAACGCGGAGGTGAACCACATGATTCAGAAGCGGATCGCGCAGTGGGCGGTCATGGCGGTCGCCGTGCCGCTGGCGGCGGCCGGCGCGCGCCGGCTCAGCCACTCGCTGGAGGCCCGTCGTGGCCCGACCGGGGTGAGCCGCCTGCTGACCAAGGGCGCCGACATGCTCCGGCCGCAGAAGGCCAAGCGGCGTCGGTTCTTCTGACCTCGACGGCCGGCGGCGTGCCGGCCGTCGCGCGAACGCCCCGCATCCGGCTTTCCGGCCGGATCGCGGGGCGTTCCGCTTACGATCGGCGCAGGGCGCGCCGCCGGGACGCGCCGCCACGGGGGTGGAGGATGCGCGATCTCCGGTACGAGATGACGGCTGCCCTGGCCGGCGCCGACCTGGTGGAGCCGGGCCGCCGGGAGGCGGTCGCCGAGCTGTGCGCCGGGGTGGCCGAGCGGTGGTGCGCCGACCTGGGGCACACCCCGACGGTCCGCTCCGGCGAGATCGGTGAGCTGGCCGGCGGTGAGCCGGCCGCCGACTGGGCCCCCGAACCCGCGTCGGCCCCGACCCACCGCCACCCGTCGCCCGAGCGGGCGTGGTGAGGCTCAGGCCTCCACTTCGGAGCGGTCGCCCGCCCAGCGGGTGTGGAACGAACCGTCCCGGTCCACCCGGTGGTAGGTGTGCGCGCCGAAGTTGTCCCGCAGCCCCTGGATCAGCGCGGCCGGCAGCCGCTCGGCGCGCAACGCGTCGAAGTAGGCCAGCGACGACGCGAAGGCCGGGGCCGGCACACCCGCGCGGGCCGCGTCGGCCACCACCCGCCGCCAGGCCGGGACCCCGGCGCTGACCCGGTCGGCGAACCAGGGGGCCACCAGCAGCGTCGACAGGTCCGGCTCGGCGTCGTACGCCTCCCGGATCCGGTCCAGGAAACGGGCCCTGATGATGCAGCCGCCACGCCAGATGGTGGCCGTGCCGCCCAGGTCGATGTCCCAGTCGTACTCCCGGCTGCCGGCGCGGATGTGGTCGAAGCCCTGGGCGTACGCGACGATCTTGCTGGCGAGCAGCGCCCGGCGGACGTCCTCGACGAACGCGTCCCGGTCGTCGACCTGCCACTTGTCGCCGGCGTCGGCGAACACCCGGCGGGCGGCCGCGCGCTGGTCGGCGTGCCCGGACAGCGACCGGGCGAACGTCGCCTCGGCGATGCCGGTGATCGGGATGCCGAGGTCCAGCGCGCTCTGCACGGTCCAGCGGCCGGTGCCCTTCTGCTCGGCCTGGTCGAGCACCACGTCCACGAACGCCCGGCCGGTGGCGGCGTCGGTGTGGCCGAGCACGTCGGCGGTGATCTCGATGAGGAAGGACTCCAGCTCGCCGCCGTTCCACTCCCGGAAGATCTCCGCGATCTCCGCCGGGCTCGCCGACAGGCCGGCCCGCAACAGGTCGTACGCCTCGGCGATGAGCTGCATGTCGGCGTACTCGATGCCGTTGTGCACCATCTTCACGAAGTGCCCGGCGCCGTCCGGGCCGATGTGCCGGCAGCAGGGGGTCCCCTCGACCTGGGCGGCGATCTTCTCGAAGATCGGTCCGAGCTTGCGGTAGGACTCCGCCGAGCCGCCGGGCATGATGCTCGGGCCGCGCAGCGCGCCCTCCTCGCCGCCGGAGACGCCGGTGCCGACGAAGTGCAGCCCGTGCGCGCGCAGCGCCTCCTCCCGGCGGCGGGTGTCGGCGAAGTGCGCGTTGCCGCAGTCGACGACGATGTCCCCCTCCTCCAGCAGCGGAACCAGTTCGTCGATCACGGCGTCGGTCGGCGCGCCCGCCTTCACCATCACGATCACCGCGCGCGGCCGCTCCAGCGAGCCGACGAAGTCGGTGAGCGACTCGGACGGCACGAAGGCGCCCTCGTCGCCGTGCTCGGCGACCAGGCTGCGGGTGCGTTCCGGCGAGCGGTTGTGCACCGCCACGGCGAAACCGTTGCGGGCCAGGTTCCGGGCCAGGTTGCGACCCATCACCGCCAGACCGGTGACCCCGATCTGCGCCGTCGCCTTCTGTGCCATGCGTACCGCCACCTCTCGTCCTCGCTGCCGTGCTGCGACCGTATCGCGGTCGGCGGGGGAGCGGGCCGGGACGTCGACGCCGGGTGAGTGCTCGGTGGCGGTGCGTCCCGCGGTAATTCGCGTGCGGGACCGGCGGAGGCGGGATAGCCTTGCGGCATGCGTAACTGACGCCCTTCTTCCGAGCCCGGTCCACCGCCGCACGTGCCGTGGGCCCGTTCTGCTCCGGGCGTCCGCATCCCCTCTCGCCGCCGTGGTTCGCGGCGTCTGTCGTGGTCGGACCGCACCGGGGCGTACCCGCTCGGCGCGTCCGTGGTCGGCGCGCCCGCCAGACAGGAGGACCGCGGATGCCCGCGAAGCGCAGCCCGAAGAAGTCCCGCAAGCCGTCGCCGTCGCTGCGGGAGGTGACCCCGACGGATCTCGACGCGCTCACCGTGGCGCCGTCGACGCCGGTGTCCCTGCCGACGGCACAGGCCCCGGCGCCGCCCACGGCCGGCCCGCCCGCCGGACACCGGTCGGGGGTCACCGGGCGCAGTCAGCGCGCCGGCCAGACCCGCTTCTACGCCTTCCGCCGCAGCTGACCGCCCCCGCCCCGGACGCGCCCCGCACGCGGAGCGCGTCCGGGGCTCCACCCGCTCCCACAGCGTCGATCATGAAGTTGGCGGCGACACATCGGACGCCGAACGCCGCCAACTTCATGATCGCCGCACCGCGTCGGGTGGCACGGCGCCGCGTCGGGTCGTGCGCCCGGGCCGGGCCGTGGCGAGCCGGACGCGTTGCCAGGCCTCCTCGTGGGAAATCTTGGAAGCTGACGGCCCCTCTGAGGGCCCCTTCCCTCCAAGATCTTCGTCCGGCGCTGTTGACCATGAAGTTGGCGGGGGCAAATCGGGCAACGAGTGCCGCCAACCTCATGATCGACCGGGTGGGGTCGGGCTGGGGTGGGCCGCGCGGGGTGGGTGGGTCAGCCGATCAGGGGGCGGAAGGTGCCGAGGAGGATGCTCGTGGTCAGGGCGGCGCCGGCCAGGAGCGCGGCGGCCACCACCAGCAGGGCGTCGGCCCGGGTGAAGTGCTGACGCCGGGCCACCGTACGCGGCGTGCCGGCGTCGAAGCCCCGCGCGTCCATCGCCACGGCCAGCCGGGTGCCCCGCCGGATCGCGCCGACCAGCAGCGCGAACGCCGTCGAGCCGAACAGCCGCAGCTTGGCCAGCGGGTTCCGGCCGGCCTCCACGCCCCGGGCCCGACGGGCCATGCTGATCATCCGCCACTCCTGTTCGAGCAGTGGCACCATCCGGAACGCCGCCAGCGCGCCGATGGCGAAACGGGCCGGCGCCTTCGCGTTCTGGATCAGCGCGTCGGCCAGCTCGGTCGGGTCGGTGGTGGCGAAGACGACGATCCCGGGCAGCGCCACCGCGAGCATGCGCAGCACCAGGCCGAGCGCCGTGACCAGCACGCCCTGGGTGACAAGCACCGGGCCGGCGTCGACAAGCACCGGGCCGGACCGGTCGGCGGCGAAGAGCACGAGCGTGACCAGGATGCCCACGGCTCCGGCCAGCAGCGGCCAGGCCCGTCGGGCCAGCACCCGGTAGCGGACGCCGAACAGCGGCAGCACCGCGAGTTCGATCGCGATGGCGATGGCCGGCGCGACCGGGTCCAGCGTCGCCACCAGCACGAGCGTGAAGACCAGCGCGGCGGCCAGCTTCGCCACCGGGTTGCGCCGCGCCAGCGGGGCGTCGGGCGCGGCGACCGGTTCGAGATCGATCACGGCGCGCCCGCCCCTTGCGGTCCGTCCGTGCCGTGACGCGTCGGAGGTGGCGGTGCTCCGTCCGCGCCGTGACGGCCGACCGACTCGCTGGCGCCGTGACCGTCCGGCGGTGAGCCGACGGAACCGGGCGGATCGACGGAACCCGGCGGGCCGGCGGGCCCGGCCGCGAGCGTCCGGTCGAGGTCCGCGGACGGGCGCTCCAGGGTGAGCGTCCGGTCGGCCAGCGCGGCGACGAAGTCCGCGTCGTGGGTCACCGCGACCACGCCGTGTCCGGCGTCGCGCAGCTCGGCGAGCAGGTCGACCAGTTCCCGCCAGGTCCGCCGGTCCTGACCGAACGTGGGTTCGTCGCAGATCAGCAGGCGGGGCGCGGTGGCCAGGGCGGTCGCCACGCTCAGCCGCCGCGCCTCGCCGCCGGAGAGGGTGTACGGGTTGGCGCCGGCCAGCCGGTCCAGTCGCAGCCGGTCCAGCAGCGCGTCCACGGTGGCGGTGACCTCTGACTCGGGCCGGCCGGTACGGCGCGGGCCGAGCGCCAACTCGTCGCGGACCGTGCCGGTGACGAACTGGTGTTCCGGGTCCTGGAACACCGAACCGATCCGGCGCGCCAGCGCGGGTGCCCGCCAGCGGTACGGGGGAGTGCGCGCGTCCCGGCCGGCCAGCTCGGCGGAGGCGGTGAGCGCACCGGTTCCGGGGCGCAGCAGGCCGCCGAGGAGCAGCGCCAGCGTGGACTTGCCGGCGCCGTTGGGGCCGAGGACGGCGAGCGCTTCGCCGGCGCGTACCCGGAGGTCGGTGGGGGCCAGCCGGGGC
>NZ_CADEAU010000368.1 GCF_902825405.1 Micromonospora maritima
CGGGGCGGTGGGCCGGACGGGCTGGCCCGGGGCACCCGACCGGGCGGGCTGCCCGGCGGCCGGGCGGGCCGACGGTCCGCTCAGCACGAACGGGAACGGTACGTGCACGAACGGGTTGCCGTGCCGGATCAACGCGTCGATCTGGCGCTCGTTGAGGCCGTGCGCCTCCAGCACCCGACGCCCCCAACGGTGCAACCGGCAGGGAAACGCCGCCCCGTCGTTGCGGCACTTCGGCCCCGCGGGCCACTCCTCGGCGGCGTGCACCACCACCGCCCGGACCGCGAGGCGGACGTCCTCGGGGGTCAACGGCGCCGGCATCGGCACCTCGCCCAGGATCTGGTCGATGGGATCCGTCGACTGCTCACCAACTCGCACGGCAGGCCTCCCGCAGCTCGGCAGCGGTGCGGCGGACCGGCCGCACCACATCCTCGACCAGTGGTACGGCCCGGAAACGGCGACAGTTCAATCCCGGCGGACGGTGTCCGGCCGGCCCCGGTCAGACCAGGTCGGCGTCCTGGACCAGCAACGCCACCTGCACCCGGTTGTTCAGGTCGAGCTTGGTCAGCAGCCGCGACACGTACGCCTTCACCGTCGCCACGCTCATGAACAGCTCGGCGGAGATCTCCGCGTTCGTGCGCCCCCGGCCGAGCAGCAGCGCGACCTCGCGCTCCCGCTCCGACAGCCCGTCCAGCAGCCGTACCGCCCGGTCCCGCTTCGGATCCGGCCCAGGCACCGGCGCGGCGGCGGTCACGTGCGCGATCAGCTTGCGGGTCACCGCCGGGGACAGCGTCGCCTCCCCGGCCGCCACCCGGCGCACCGCGGCCACGATATCCGCCGGCGGGGTGTCCTTGAGCAGGAAGCCGCTCGCCCCGGCGCGCAGCGCGCGCAGCACCTGCTCGTCCGCGTCGAAGGTGGTCAGCACCAGCACCTCGGGCGGGTCCGCGGTCGCGCGCAGCGCCTCGGTCGCGGCCAGCCCGTCCACCCGGGGCATCCGGATGTCCATCAGCACCACGTCCGGCGCGTGGGCGGCGACGGCCGTCGGCACCTCCGCCCCGTCGGTCGCCTCGCCGACCACGGTCAGGTCGGGCACGCCGCCGAGGATCATCGACAGGGCGCCCCGGACCAGCGGGTCGTCGTCCACGATCAGCACCCGCACCTCGCTCATGCGGCCACCGCCCAGGGCAACCAGGCGGTCAGCCGGAAGTCGCCGGCGGCGTCCCGGCCGTGGTCGAGGCGTCCGCCGGCCAGCGTGACCCGCTCGGCGACACCGACCAGCCCGGTGCCGGTGCCGGGGATCGCGGTGACCGGCCCGCCCACCGGCCAGGGGTTGCGGATCTCCACCGCCAGCCCGTCGCCGGGGCCGCCGGCCAGCCGGACCGTCACCACCGCCCCGGGCGCGTGCTTGCGCGCGTTGGTGAGCCCCTCCTGCACGATCCGGTACGCGCTGCGCCCGATCGCCGCCGGCACCTCGGCCGGTTCGGTCACCTCGTCGACCACGCTCACCCGTACCCCGGCGTCCCGGCTCTCCGCCACCAGCGCCGGCACGTCGCCGAGCGTCGGCTGCGGTCGCTCCGGGGTGGCCTCGGTGCTCACCTCGGCCCGCAGCACACCGATCACCTCGCGCAGGTCCTGCAGGGCGGCGTGCGCGCTGGCCCGGATCACGCCGGCCGCCCGGGCGACCTCCGCCGGCGGCGCGTCCGGGCGGAACTCCAGCGCCCCGGCGTGCAGGCTGAGCAGGGAGATCCGGTGGGCCAGCACGTCGTGCATCTCCCGGGCGATCCGGCCGCGTTCGAGGTGCCGGGCCTGCTCCAGCCGGAGCTGCTGCTCGGCCTCGGCCCGCTCGGCGCGGTCGCGCAGCGACAGCACGAGCTGGCGGCGGGCCCGGACGAACAGCGCCCAGGCCACCACGATGCCGAGGAACAGCACCGTCCAGGCCATCGCGGCCCAGAGCGGCATGGCCGGGTCGGGGCGGATCGCGATGTAGGGCAGCGAGGTGACCACGTGCCAACCGAGCAGCGCGAGGCCGACCGGCAGCGGGCGGTGCACCAGCACGGTGAACAGCACGATCAGCAGCACGGCCCCGGCGGTGACCGAGAAGAGCGCCAGCGGCGCGGTGGCCACCGCCAGCCCGACCGGCCAGCGCCGGCGCAGCCAGAGCGCCCCGGTCGCCAGCAGACCGGCGAGCAGGTCGACGCCGACGAGCCAGTCCGGCCCGGCGTTGAGCGCGAACTCGGGGTCCCGGCTCACCGCGTCCTCGTGCGCGACGAGCACCCAGAGCAACGCGATCAGGAACAGCAGGCTGTCGACGAACCAGTCCCGCGGGGTCCGCCGGGGGGCCCGGGCGGGCACCAGGGACCCCGGCAGGAGCCAGGGGTGATCGGGTACGACGGCGCTGCTCACCCGCCCCATGGTAGGGAGCCGTCCGGACCGGCTACCAGCTACCAAAGTCGACGCCTGCGGTGAACCTCGGTCGGTGCCGGCAGCGACCGCCGGCCGCAGCGGGCCACCGGGTGGCCCCGGCAGGCTTCTCGGCATGATCGAAGTCGACCACCTGACCAAGCGGTACGGCCCGCACACCGCTGTCGAGGACGTCACGTTCCGCTGCGAAACGGGCACGGTGACCGGATTCCTCGGCCCGAACGGCGCCGGCAAGTCCACCACGATGCGCATGATCTGCGGGATGACGCCGCCCAGCTCGGGCGGCGCCACGGTCGCCGGCCGGCCCTACCGTGAGCTGCCCAACCCCGGGCGGGAGATCGGCGTCCTGCTCGACGCCTCGGCCCAGCACGCCGGACGCACCGGCCGGGAGACGCTCACCCTGGCCGCCCGCACCATGGGCGTGGACCGGGGCCAGGTGGCCGCGAAACTGGACCTGGTCGGGCTGAACGACACCGCCGCCCGGCGACGGGTCGGCGCGTACTCCCTGGGCATGCGGCAGCGGCTCGGCCTGGCGCTGGCGCTGCTGGGCGACCCCCGGGTGCTGATCCTGGACGAGCCGGCCAACGGCCTCGACCCGGAGGGGATCTTCTGGATGCGCGGTCTGCTGCGCGACTTCGCCGACCGGGGCGGCACGGTGCTGCTCTCCTCCCACCTGCTGCGGGAGGTGGAGGCGGTGGCCGACCGGCTGGTGGTCATCGGCGGCGGCACGGTGGTCGCCCAGGGCGGCAAGGACGAGCTGCTGGCCGGAGCCGGCACTCTGGTGCGCGCCCGGGACCAGCACGCCCTGCGCCTCACCCTGGACCGGGCCGCGCTGCCGGCCACCGCCGGCGCCGACGGCGGCTTCGTCGTCCGCGCCGAGCCGGGGGAGGTCGGCCAGGCGGCCGCCGACGCCGGGCTGGTCCTCACCGAGCTGCGTCCGGCCGGCGCCGGCGGCCTGGAGCAGCTCTTCCTCACCCTCACCGCCGGCGCGTCGACCAAGGAGGCCGTCCGATGACCACCGCCACCGCCCCCACCACGGCACCGCGCCGACACGAGCCGGTCGTCTCCGGTCCCTCCCTGGCCCGGCTGACCGGGGTGGAGCTGCGCAAGCTCGCCGACACCCGGGCCGGGCGCTGGCTGCTCGTCACGATCGGGCTGATCGCCGCCGCCATCGTGGTGGTGCAGCTCTTCGTCGTCGAGCCGGAGGACCAGAGCTTCACCGCCTTCTTCACCCCGTCGCTGCTGCCGGTGGGACTGCTGCTGCCGGTGCTGGGCATCCTCTCCATCACCGGCGAGTGGTCGCAGCGCACCGCGCTGACCACGTTCGCGCTGGTGCCCCGCCGCCAGCGGGTGATCGTCGCCAAGCTCGCCGCGGTGGTGCTGGCCGCGCTCGGCTCGGTGCTGGTCAGCCTGGTCGTCGCCGCCGTCGGCACGCTCGCCGCCCGGGCCACCGGCGGGGCCGGGGCCTGGACGTTCGACTGGCAGCTGCTGCCGTACGCGGCGGTGTTCCAGGTGGCCAACGTGCTGATGGGCGCCGGATTCGGCCTGCTGCTGCTGAACACGCCGCTGGCGATCGTCACCTACCTGCTGCTGCCCACCGTGTGGAGCGTGCTGTCGGCGATGATCACGGCGCTGCGGGAGCCGGCCGGCTGGCTGGACACCTCGCTCACCATGGAGCCGCTGCTCGGCCCGGACGTGACCGCCGGGCAGTGGGGTCGGCTCGGCGTGTCGCTGGCCGTCTGGATGGTCCTCCCGCTGGCCGCCGGCCTGCTGCGCACGCTGCGGCGGGAGGTGTCCTGACCATGGCGGCCCGGGAACCCGGCGACGCCGTCGTGGTCGACGGCGGGCCCGCCGAGCTGGTGGTGATGTGGGTCGGGTTCCCGCTGCTCGGGGCGGGACTGGGCGCCGGGTTGACCGCCGTGTCCGGCTGGATCGCCGGGCTGGCCTGGTTCCCCTTCCAGGGCGTGTTCGCGCTGCTCGACAGGTGGCCGGACCAGCGCGCGTACCCGGCCGGCGTGGGCGTGGCGGCGCTGGCCGGCCTGGTCCTGGCGTTCCTGGGCGCCCGGGAGCGGCTGACCGTGACGGTCGGCCACCGGTCGGTGCGACTGCACCGCGACGGGCACGGCCGGGACGTCGCCCGGGCCGGGGTCACCGGCGTGTTCGTC
Source organism: Micromonospora maritima (assembly GCF_902825405.1). Classification (GTDB taxonomy): domain Bacteria; phylum Actinomycetota; class Actinomycetes; order Mycobacteriales; family Micromonosporaceae; genus Micromonospora; species Micromonospora maritima. Next base: position 4,584 of record NZ_CADEAU010000368.1, read on the forward strand.
GACGGCAAGGCGCTGGTGCTGCTGGACGACGCCGGCGGCGAGCTGGTCCGGGAGCGGTCCGACCTGAGCGCCGAGGAGCTGCGCGCGGCGTTCATCCGACAGGGCTGGCCGTGGACCGAGCAGGACCCGCACCGGGACGCGTACCGGCGGTGGGTGGCCGGGTTGCCCGGGCTGCCGCCCGGCGCGGACGCCCTGCTGCGGGCCCGGCAGCGGGCCGTCGACGGCGGCCACGGCGACGAGGCCCGGGAGCTGCACGGGGAGCTGGCCCGGCTCGGCGTCGTGGTGCGCGACGAGGGAAAGCGCCAGTACTGGCGCCTGGTCCCCCACCCCCGAAACCACTGACCCGAACCACCACGGCCGAACACCCGCCCAGCCCGCGCAGGCGGCGGGCGGGAGCGGGGCGGCCTACACTCGGGGCCCCCGACCGCCCGATGGGAGGCTCCGTGCGTCCTCGGCTCGCACCTCCGGCCCTGGTCCTGGCCCTGCTGCTCACCGGCTGCGGCGGTGGGACCGAACAGGTCGCCCTGCCGGCGCCGTCGAGTCCGCCGCCCAGCACGCCGGTGCCGCTGACCGTCAAGGAGGCCAAGGGGCGCTACCTGTCCCTGGTCGCGCCGTACGACATCGCGCGGGACGAGCTGGCGGAGGCGATGAAGGCCGGTCGGGAGTGGCGGACGGTGCGGGAGCGGGCCGGCGCGGTCGCCGCCGCCAATGCCGCCTGCGCGGAGCAGCTGCGGGGCACGCGCTGGCCGGCGGCCGTGCAGGCGCCGATGACCGCGCTGCTCGCCGAGCACGAG
>NZ_CADEAU010000369.1 GCF_902825405.1 Micromonospora maritima
GGCGTCGGCGGCGCCGCGCAGCTCGTCCAGCTCGGGCGCGGCGGCGCCGGCCAGCTCGGGCACGATCAGCGGCGGGTGGGGGCAGACGGCGGCGGCGACCAGGGGCACGCCCCCAAACCTATCGCCGATCCCCCGGTGCGTCCCCGCGCCGATCCGGTCATCGAGGGCGTACGACACCGTATGGTCACGGTCGACGACAGGCGCTCGACACGGACGGGGGCGGACCTGTGACAATGCCGGGAGAAAGTTTGCTGCGCCGTGGCGGCGACCGGGGGCAGGTCCCTCGACGCCGGGAGAACGAGGATGGGCACATGAGCGACTGGACTGCCTTCGGACGGGTGGACGAGGACGGCACCGTCTACGTCAAGACCGCCGAGGGCGAGCGGGTGGTCGGATCCTGGCAGGCGGGAGCCCCGGAGGAGGGGCTGGCCCACTTCGCCCGCCGCTTCGCCGACCTGGTGACCGAGGTGGACCTGACCGAGGCCCGGCTCAACTCGGGCGCGGCGGACGCCGGCCACTCGCTGACCACGATCCGGCGGATCCGCGGGTCCCTGGCCGAGGCGCACGTGGTCGGCGACGTCGACGCGCTGGCCGCCCGCCTGGACAAGCTGGCCGCCGTCGCCGAGGAGAAGGCCGGCGAGGCCAAGGCGGCCCGCGAGGCCGCCCGGGGCGAGGCCCTGGCGCGCAAGACCGCCCTGGTCGAGGAGGCCGAGAAGCTGGCCGCCGAGTCGACCGGCTGGAAGACCGCCGGCGACCGGCTCAAGGAGATCCTCGACGAGTGGAAGACCATCCGCGGCGTCGACAAGAAGACCGACGGTGAGCTGTGGAAGCGGTTCGCCGCCGCCCGGGACGGCTTCACCCGCCGGCGGGGCGCCCACTTCGCCTCCCTCGACCAGCAGCGCAAGCAGGCGCAGACGATCAAGGAAGAGCTGGTCGCCGAGGCCGAGAAGCTCAAGGAGTCGACCGACTGGGGCGCCACCGCCGGCCAGCTCAAGGAGCTGATGGCCCAGTGGAAGGCCGCGCCGCGCGCCGCCAAGGAGGCCGAGCAGAAGCTCTGGGAACGGTTCCGGGCCGCGCAGGACGAGTTCTTCACGCGGCGCAGTGAGGTCTTCTCCGCGCGGGACAACGAGCAGCGCGTCAACCTGGAGCGCAAGCAGGCGCTGCTGGCCGAGGCCGAGGCGCTCGACGTCGACGGTGACCCGAAGGGCGCCCAGGCGAAGCTGCGGGAGATCCAGGCGCAGTGGCACGAGGCCGGCCGGGTGCCCCGCGAGGCCGCCGCCGGGCTGGAGCGCCGGCTGCGGGCGGTGGACGACAAGGTCCGCGAGGTGATGGACTCGGCGTGGCGGCGTACCTCCAAGGAGGACAACCCGCTGCTGGCCCAGATGCGCGCGCAGGTCGCCGAGGCCGAGGACCGGCTGGCCCGGGCCCAGGCCGCCGGGGACGCCCGCCGGGTCAAGGAGGCCGAGCAGGCGCTCGCCTCGAAGCGGCAGTTCCTCCAGTTGGCCGAGCAGGCCGGCTGACCGACGCACCCCGGCCGGGCGAACCGGCGGACAGACACACCAGGTGAGCCCCCGGCCAGGTCGGCCGGGGGCTCACCTGCGTCCGGGCCGGGTTGACGCATCGAGGTGGGCTGATCAGAATGAGCGGCGGAGCCAGGTTCCGGCACCGGCACGAGGGCATCGACGGCTGACCCACGCCGTCGACGATCGCCGGTGCGCATCCCGCGGGTGGCCGTGCACGTGACCGGCCCGGCGCGCGCTGTCGCGCGTACTCGATGAGGAGCGGGCCGGTCCTCCTGGTCCTGCCGCCCGCGGCGCCTGCGCGGCGCGGGCATCCGAAGTGGAGCTTCCATGCACCGACGCACCGCCCTCGGCGGCGCCCTGACGGCGCTCGCCACCGCAGCAGCAGGCGTTCTCGTCGCCGCCGCCGTCTCCACCGCACCGGCCGCCGCGGCGGCCGGTGGCACCGGCACCGGTTACCTGCACACCAGCGGCAGCAAGATCGTCGACAGTACGGGCACGACCGTCCGGCTGACCGGCATCAACTGGTTCGGGATGGAGACCGACAACAAGACGTTCCACGGCCTGTGGTCGAGCAACCCGTGGCGGTCCCAGCTCGACACCATGGCCCGGCTGGGCTACAACACGCTGCGGATCCCGTACTCGAACGACGCGCTCAAGCCCGGCGCGACCGCGAGCGGCATCAACGACTTCGTCAACCCGGACCTGGTCGGGCTCTCCCCGTTGCAGATCCTCGACAAGGTCATCGACTACGCGGGCAGCAAGGGGATGCGGGTCATCCTGGACCGGCACCGGCCGACGTCGGCCGGGCAGTCGCCGCTCTGGTACACCTCGACGGTCTCCGAGACGACCTGGATCAACGACTGGAAGATGCTGGCCCAGCGGTACGCCGGCAACACCACCGTGATCGGCGCGGACCTGCACAACGAGCCGCACGCCGAGGGCACCAACCCGGCCGCCACCGGCGCCTGCTGGGGCTGCGGCGACACCGCCCGGGACTGGCGGCTGGCCGCCGAGCGGGCCGGCAACGCGATCCTCGGCGTGCAGCCGAACTGGCTGATCTTCGTGGAGGGGGTGAGCTGCCCGAGCGGCGGCCTGTCGAACGTGTGGGACAACGACCCCAGCAACGACGAGGACTGCGGCTGGTGGGGCGGCAACCTGTCCAGGGCCGGGCAGTTCCCGGTCCGGCTGAACGTGGCGAACCGACTGGTCTACTCGCCGCACGAGTACGCCACCTCGGTCTACCGCCAGGCCTGGTTCGACGACCCGTCGTACCCGGCGAACATGCCGGCCATCTGGGACAAGTACTGGGGCTACCTCTACAAGCAGAACATCGCGCCGATCATGATGGGCGAGTTCGGCACCACCCTCCAGGACCCCAAGGACAAGGTCTGGCTGCAGAACCTCATGGCCTACACCGGCACCGGCGTCAACGGGATGTCGTTCACGTACTGGTCGTGGAACCCGAACTCGGGTGACACCGGCGGCATCGCCAACGACGACTGGACCACGATCAACCAGCCGAAGCAGGACATCCTCCAGCCGTACCTGATCCCGCCGACCGGTGGGGGCGGCAACCCGACCCCGACGCCGACCGGCACCGGCTCCCCCACGCCGACGCCCACCGGCACGTCGTCGCCGGCGCCCAGCGGCGGCTGCACGGCCAGCTACAAGCAGGTCAACGCGTGGGCCGGCGGCTTCCAGGGCGAGCTGACCGTGAAGAACACCGGCACCGGCGCGGTGAACCCGTGGTCGGCCACCTGGACCTGGCCGTCCGGGGTGACCCTCGCAAGCGGCTGGAACGCGACGGTCACGCAGTCCGGCACCACGGTCACCGCCGCCGCGCCGGCCTGGGCGTCGTCGCTGGCGCCGGGCGCGTCGGTCACCGTCGGCTTCACCGCCAACGGCACCGCCGCCACGCCGGGCAGCGTGAAGCTCAACGGCACCGCCTGTTAAGGAAGGGCCCCTTCTTAACGCCTGCGGTAGAGGAAGGGCCCCTTGTTAACACCGAGTGTTAACAAGGGGCCCTTCCTTCCATCCGGTCAGTGGGCGGCGCAACCGCCGGTGGGGGCGGGCGCGGCGGCCGGCGCGCCGATCGTCGGCAGCCCGAGCAGCACCCCCGGGGTACGCGGGGCGCGTCCCGCCTCGGCCGCGTCCCCGGCCCGGGTGCGTCGGTGCGCCAGCGGCGCTCCGTCGGCGTTGAGGTGGTGCGGAGCCGCGTACGTGACGGTGGTGTGCACGATGTCGCCGGGGCGGATCTGTCCGGCCAGCTCACCGGTGGCGAAGTGCACCAGCCGGCCGTCGCGGGCCCGGCCGGACATCCGGCCGGTGCGCTCGTCCTTGCGCCCCTCGCCGACGGCCACCAGCACCTCGACGGTCTCCCCGACCAGCTTCTTGTTCTCCGCCCAGGTGATCTCCTCGACGCAGGCGACCAACCGCTCGTACCGCTCCTGCACGACCTGCTTGGGCAGCTGGTCGTCCATCGTCGCGGCCGGGGTGCCGGGGCGCTTGGAGTACTGGAACGTGAACGCCGAGGAGAACCGCGCCTCGCGGACCACGTCGAGCGTGCGCGCGAAGTCGGCCTCGGTCTCGCCGGGGAAGCCGACGATGATGTCGGTGGTGATCGCCGCGTCCGGCATCGCCGCCCGGACCTTGGAGATGATCCCCAGGTAGCGGTCCGACCGGTACGAGCGGCGCATCGCCCGCAGCACGTCGTCGGAGCCGGACTGCAACGGCATGTGCAGCGAGTGGCAGACGTTCGGCGTCTCGGCCATCGCGGCGATCACGTCGTCGGTGAAGTCCTTCGGGTGCGGGCTGGTGAACCGGACCCGCTCCAGCCCGTCGATGTCGCCGCAGGCGCGCAGCAGCTTGCCGAACGCGTACCGGTCGCCGAACTCGACGCCGTAGGAGTTGACGTTCTGCCCGAGCAGGGTCACCTCCAGCACGCCGGAGTCGACGAGCGCGCGCACCTCGGCGAGGACGTCGCCGGGGCGGCGGTCCTTCTCCTTGCCGCGCAGGGAGGGCACGATGCAGAACGTGCAGGTGTTGTTGCAGCCGACGGAGATCGAGACCCACCCGGCGTACGTCGACTCGCGCCGGGTCGGCAGCGTGGAGGGGAACACCTCCAGCGACTCCAGGATCTCCACCTCGGCGGCGGTGTTGTGCCGGGACCGGTCCAGCAACGCCGGCAGCGAGCCGATGTTGTGCGTGCCGAAGACCACGTCCACCCAGGGAGCCTTGCGGACGATCTCGCCGCGGTCCTTCTGGGCCAGGCAGCCGCCGACCGCGATCTGCATCCCGGGGTGCTTCGCCTTCACGGGGCGCAGATGACCCAGGTTGCCGTAGAGCCGGTTGTCGGCGTTCTCCCGGACCGCGCAGGTGTTGAACACCACCACGTCGGGCTGCTCGTCGGCCTCGGCGGCGCGCACGTAGCCGGCGTCCTCGAGGAGGCCGGAGATGCGCTCGGAGTCGTGCACGTTCATCTGGCAGCCGTACGTGCGCACCTGGTATGTGCGCGGGCTGCCCGCGGCTGCGGTAGTCATGACCCGGACAGACTATCCGGGTGGAGCTGGTCGGACCGAACGAGGAGGAGCCGTGTGCCGGAGCATCAAGACCCTGCGTGAGCCGTACGTCCCGGTGGTGACCGAGGAGGACGTGCGGGCGGCCGCGTTGCAGTACGTCCGGAAGATCTCCGGTTTCCGCACGCCGGCGGCCCACAACGCCGCCGCGTTCGACGCCGCGGTGGACGCGGTGGCCGCCGCCACCGCGACCCTGCTCGACCAACTCGTGGTGCGGGGGCAGCAGCCGACGGCCCGGGGCTGAGCCCCGGGGCCGCCACCGCTCGCCG
>NZ_CADEAU010000370.1 GCF_902825405.1 Micromonospora maritima
GCGGCGCCGGCGGTCGCGCCGAGCAGCAGCACCACGCCGAGCGCCGCCGTCAGCCGGCGGGCCCGCCGCCGGCACCAGATCCGCAGGCGCACGACGAGACTCGGCCGGATCTCCCGCTCCAACCGGTCCAGCCAGTCGGGGTGGCCGTCCCGCTCGGATCCCGGCGGGCTCAGCACTGTTCCGCGACCTTGAGCGAGCGGTCCAGGTCGTACGCGGCGTCCGGGTGCTCCCCCACCGGGACCTCGCGCCAGCGCTGGAGTCCCTGGTAGCCGGCCGCCGCGACCGAGCCCGCCCAGACCAGCAGGAGCAGCGCGGCCGCGCCGCCGAGCAGCTTCGCGGAGTGCCGGCTCAGGCCGATCCGCCACCGGTCGGCCCGGCCCGGCGCGACCTCCGGGGTGGGCTGGCGCAGCCATTCCGGAACCGGGCCGAGCGGTTCCGTCGGCGGGCGGTCGGCGGGGTGGGGGTCGGGGGCGGAACGGGGATCGGTCATCGGGCTTCCCGGGCAGGCGCGGCGGACGGCGGCTGATCTTGACACCCCGGCGCGCCGGGCGGTATCCCCCGCGGGGCCGGTCACCGCCGTCTGGCAGGCTTGGCGGTCGTGAGCGCAGACGGTCTGATCGTGGTCGACAAGCCCGGCGGCATGACGTCGCACGACGTGGTGGCCCGCGTCCGGCGACTGGCCCGGACCCGCCGGGTGGGCCACGGCGGCACGCTGGACCCGATGGCCACCGGCGTGCTGGTGATCGGGGTGGGCCGGGCGACCCGGCTGCTCACCTACGTGATCGGCGCCGGCAAGAGCTACACCGCGACGATCCGGCTGGGGCAGTCCACGGTCACCGACGACGCCGAGGGCGAGGTGGTCGCGAGCACGCCGGCCGGCGCGGTCACCGACGAGGCGGTACGTGCCGCGCTGGCCGTGCTCACCGGCGAGATCGACCAGGTGCCGAGCGCGGTCAGCGCCATCAAGATCGACGGGCAGCGGGCGTACAAGCGGGTCCGCGACGGGGAGACCGTCGAACTGCCCGCCCGCCGGGTGACCGTGTCCCGGCTGGACGTGCGGGCGATCCGCCGGGACACCCCGGACGTGGTGGACGTGGACGTCGACGTGACCTGCTCGTCCGGGACGTACATCCGGGCCCTGGCCCGCGACGCGGGCGTGGCGCTCGGGGTCGGCGGCCACCTCACCGCGCTGCGTCGCACCTCGGTCGGCGCGTTCACGCTCGCCGAGGCGGCCACGCTCGACCAGCTGGAGGAACGCGCCCCGGAGGTGGTGAACCTGCCGCTGGACGCCGCCGCCGACCGCTACTTCCCGCGCCGGGACGCCACCGCCGAGGAGACCAGGGTGCTCTCCCACGGCGGGCCGCTGGCCCCGGTCGGGATCACCGGGCCGTACGCGGTCTTCGACCCGGCCGGCGGGCTGATCGCTATCGTCAGCGAGCGGGACGGACGGGCCCGCGCGGAGATCGTGCTGGCCCCGGCCTGACGGCGCGCGGGCGGACAGGGGAGGAGCGGCATGCAGCGGTGGCGGGGGTACGAGGCGGCGCCCGGCGGCTGGGGGCGCTCGGTGGTCACCATCGGCGTCTTCGACGGCGTGCACAAGGGGCACCAGGCCACCATCGGTCACGCCGTGGCGCGCGCCCGGGAGCTGGGCGTCAAGTCGGTGGTGGTGACGTTCGACCCGCACCCGGCCGAGGTGGTCCGCCCCGGCTCGCACCCGGCGGTGCTCACCGAGCCGGCCCGCAAGGCGGAGCTGATCGAGGCGCTCGGCGCGGACGTGCTCTGCGTGGTGCCGTTCACCCCGGAGTTCTCCCGGCTGCCGGCCGAGGCGTTCGTGCACGACATCCTGGTCGAGCACCTGCACGCCGCGCTGGTGGTGGTCGGCGACAACTTCCGGTTCGGGCACCGGGCGGCCGGCGACGTGGCGCTGCTGGAGCGGCTGGGCCGTACGTTCGGTTTCGCCGTGGAGGGGGCGCCGCTGGTCGCCGAGGCGGGCACGGTCTTCTCCTCCACGTACATCCGGTCCTGCGTCGACGCGGGCGACGTGCGCGCGGCGGCGGCGGCGCTGGGGCGGCCGCACCGGGTCGAGGGCGTGGTGGTCCGCGGTGACCAGCGCGGACGTGAGCTGGGTTACCCCACGGCCAACCTGCTGACCCACAGGTACGCGGCGGTGCCCGCCGACGGGGTCTACGCGGCCCGGCTGGTGCGCCGCGGCGGCGACCCGCTCGCGGCGGCGGTCTCGATCGGCACGAACCCGACCTTCTCCGGGCGGGAGCGCCGGGTCGAGGCGTACGCGCTGGACTTCAGCGGCGACCTGTACGGCGAGCGGCTGGCCCTCGACTTCGTGGCGCACCTGCGTGAGCAACGGACGTACGACGCGATCGAGCCGCTGGTGGCCCAGATCGCCGAGGACGTGGAGCGGACCCGTCGGGCGGTCTCCTGACCCGCGCGGCGGACCTTGACCGGCCGGTCCGGGGCGGGGCTGGTAGGCTGGCGGAGACGTCGGCTGACCGACGGGGGCCTCGCGTGCCTGCACGACGCCGCGGGTGCGAGGAACCGGGCCGTTGCACCGGTCACCACGACCGCTCCGACGGACCTCATCGAACGACCCACGAAACAGGGAGAACATGGCGCTCGACCAGGAAGCCAAGGCCAAGATCCGCCAGGAGTACGCGACCGCCGAGGGCGACACCGGTTCGCCGGAGGTGCAGGTCGCGGTCCTGACCAAGCGGATCGCGGAGCTGACCGAGCACTTGAAGGTGCACAAGCACGACCACCACAGCCGCCGCGGGCTGCTGCTGCTGGTCGGCCGGCGCCGCCGGCTGCTCAACTACGTCCAGAAGAAGGACATCAACCGCTACCGGTCGCTCATCGAGCGGCTCGGCCTGCGCCGATGACCTGACGGGGGAGTGGCCGCTCGGCCGCTCCCCCGTTCCGGTACCACCAGAAGAAACCGGCCGCGCGACGACCCGAGAGGGAGCCGGTCAGCACCGGTCTCCGGTAGTGGCCCCCGGGAGCCCCGGCACCAAGCCGGCCCACCCGGGCGCTTCGATCGAAGACCGGCCGCCTGAGCAGTTCCCGTGTCGTCGGCCGACGACGCGAAGGAGCACCACAGCACATGACCGAGACCAACCTCGGCACCGAATCCCGCACCGCCGTGATCGACAACGGGTCCTTCGGCACCCGCGAGATCACCTTCTCCACCGGCCGGCTGGCCCGGCAGGCCGCCGGCTCCGTCGTCGCCCAGCTCGGCGAGACGGTCGTCCTCTCCGCCACCACGGCGGGCAAGCAGCCGCGCGAGTCGTTCGACTTCTTCCCGCTGACCGTCGACGTCGAGGAGCGGATGTACGCCGCGGGCCGGATCCCCGGCTCGTTCTTCCGCCGTGAGGGTCGGCCCAGCGAGGACGCGATCCTCACCTGCCGCCTGATCGACCGGCCGCTGCGTCCCTCGTTCGTCAAGGGCCTGCGCAACGAGGTCCAGGTCGTCGAGACCGTCCTCGCGCTCGACCCGCAGCACCCGTACGACGTGGTGGCCATCAACGCCGCCTCCATGTCGACCAAGCTCTCCGGCCTGCCGTTCTCCGGCCCGATCGGCGCGACCCGGGTCGCGCACGTCGAGGGCCAGTGGGTCGCCTTCCCGACCCTGGAGGAGCTGGAGCGCGCCACCTTCGACATGGTCGTCGCCGGTCGCACCCTGCCCGACGGCGAGGTCGCGATCATGATGGTCGAGGCCGAGGCCACCCCGCACGCGGTGACCCTGATCTCGGGCGGCGCCACCGCCCCGACCGAGGAGATCGTGGCCAGCGGCCTGGAGGCCGCCAAGCCGGCCATCCGCGAGCTGTGCCGGGCGCAGAGCGAGCTGGCCGAGGTGGCCGCGAAGCCGGTCGCCGAGTTCCCGGTCTTCCTGGACTACTCCGACGACGTGTACGACGCGGTGGCCGGCGTGGCCCGCGCCGACGTCACCGAGGCGCTGAAGATCGCCGGCAAGGCCGACCGCGAGGAGGCCCTGGACCGGATCAAGGCCAAGGTCGCCGAGGAGCTGACCGGTCGCTTCGAGGGCCGCGAGAAGGAGCTCTCCGCCGCGTTCCGCTCGCTGACCAAGTCCGAGGTCCGCAACCGGGTGCTGCGCGAGCAGGTCCGCATCGACGGCCGGGGCCCGCGCGACATCCGCCCGCTGACCGCCGAGGTCGGCGTGCTGCCGCGGGTGCACGGCTCGGCGCTGTTCGAGCGCGGCGAGACCCAGATCCTGGGTGTCACCACGCTGAACATGCTGCGCATGGAGCAGATGGTGGACACGCTGTCCCCCGAGAACCGCAAGCGCTACATGCACAACTACAACTTCCCGCCGTACTCCACCGGTGAGACCGGCCGGGTCGGCTCGCCGAAGCGGCGCGAGATCGGCCACGGCGCGCTGGCCGAGCGGGCGCTGCTCCCGGTGCTGCCGTCGCGCGAGGAGTTCCCGTACGCCATCCGGCAGGTCTCCGAGGCGCTCGGCTCCAACGGCTCCACCTCGATGGGCTCGGTCTGCGCCTCGACGCTGGGCCTGCTCTCGGCCGGTGTGCCGCTGAAGGCGCCGGTCGCCGGCATCGCCATGGGCCTCATCTCCGACGAGGTCGACGGCAAGACCCAGTACGTGACGCTTACCGACATCCTCGGCGCCGAGGACGCGTTCGGCGACATGGACTTCAAGGTCGCCGGCACCCGTGACTTCGTCACCGCGCTGCAGCTCGACACCAAGCTCGACGGCATCCCGTCGGACGTGCTGGCCGCCGCGCTCCAGCAGGCGCACGAGGCCCGGCAGACCATCCTCGACGTGATGCAGCGGGCCATCGAGGCGCCGGCCGAGATGTCGGACTACGCGCCGCGGGTCACCACCGTCAAGATCCCGGTCGACAAGATCGGCATGGTGATCGGCCCGAAGGGTCAGACCATCAACGCGATCCAGGACGAGACCGGCGCCGAGATCTCCATCGAGGACGACGGCACCATCTACGTCGGCGCGACCAACGGCCCGTCGGCCCAGGCCGCGGTGGACCGGATCAACGGCATCGCCAACCCGACCCTGCCGAAGGTGGGGGAGCGGTTCCTCGGCACCGTGGTGAAGACCGCCGCCTTCGGCGCCTTCATCTCGCTCCTGCCCGGCCGCGACGGCCTGCTGCACATCTCCAAGGTGGGCGACGGCAAGCGGGTCGAGAAGGTCGAGGACTTCCTCAACGTCGGCGACAAGGTCGAGGTCGAGATCGCCGACATCGACGCGCGCGGCAAGATCTACCTGGACAAGATCCGTCCGGAGGGCGCCGAGGCGCCGGCCGCCGGTGAGGCCGCCGGTGGCGAGCGTCCGGCCGGCCGGGACCGCGGCGGC
>NZ_CADEAU010000371.1 GCF_902825405.1 Micromonospora maritima
AGCGAGCGGACCAGCGCCGCGGCGCGGTCCAGGACGGCGGCGGCGCCGTCTCGGGCCGGCGTGGGGGCCTGGGTACGGGCCAGCACCGCGCCGGCCCGCACCAGCGCGGCGGCGGTCTTGGTGCCGCCGATGTCGACGGCGGCCAGCAGCGGGGCGGTCACGGCGTCCTTCGGGTCACGGTGATGCGGAAGTCGTAGCGGTCGGCGCGGTAGATGCTCTCGGCCCGCTCGACCGCGACCCCGGCGCCGTCGTAGGTGGTCCGGTCCACCCGCAACGCGGGCGAGTACGGCGCCACGCCGAGCAGCGCGGCCTGGTCGGCGTCGACCACCGTCGCGGAGATCACCTGGTCGGCGTGGTGCGGCCGGACGCCGCGCTCGGCGAGCACCTCGTACAGGGAGCCGGAGACGAGCCCGGCGTCGAGGTCACCAACCCGCTCGGTGGGCAGCCACACCTCCTCCACACACATGGGCAGGCCGTCGGCGAGCCGGAGCCGCCGGATGTGGGCCACCTCGGCGCCGGGGGACAGCGACAGCTCCCGGGCCACGGCCACGCCGGCGGGGACGAGGGTCAGGTCGAGCAGGCGCGAGTCGGGGGTGAGCCGGCGGCTGCGCATGTCCTCGCTGAACGAGGTCAGGGCGAGGGACTTGGAGATGGTGGCCGGGTCGGCCACGAACGTGCCCGCGCCCTGGGCGCGGTAGACCAGGCCCTCCTCCTCCAGCCGGCCGACGGCCTGCCGGACGGTGGCCCGGCTGACCCCGAACCGGGCGACGAGTTCCCGCTCGCTGGGCAGTGGGTCGTGCGGGCGCAGCGCCTCGCCGATCTCGGTGCGCAACGCGGTGTACAGCGCCTCGTGCTTCCAGGCGGTCTTGCTGCCGCTGGTGGTGGTCACCCCTTCACCCCTCCCTCTCCGATGCCACGGAAGAACATCCGCTGCAGGGCGAAGAAGACCGCGAGCAGCGGAACGACCGCGATCATCGTGCCAGCGGCGACCACCCGTTGGTCGTTGGTGAAGGTGCCGGAGAGGTACTGCAGGCCCACGGTGAGGGTGAAGTTGTCGGGGTTCTTCAGCACGATGAGCGGCCAGAGGAAGTCGTCCCAGGCGAACAGGAAGCTGAACACGCCGACCACCGCGAGGGATCCGCGCACGCTGGGCAGCGCGACCCGCCAGAACCGGGCCCACTCCCCCGCGCCGTCGATCGCGGCGGCCTCCTCGGTCTCCCGGGGCAGTGCCAGGAACGCGGTCCGCATGACCAGGATGGACAGTCCGGAGACGGCGCCGGGCAGCAGCACCCCGAGCAGCGTGTCGACCAGGCCGAGGCTGCGCACGGTGAGGAAGACGTTCACCATGATCACCTCGAACGGCACCACCAGCGAGGCGAGCAGGGCGGCGAAGACCGCGCCCCGGCCGCGGAAACGCATGCGGGCCAGCGCGTACCCGGCCATGGCGCCGAGCAGGCAGTTGGTCAGCACGCTGGCGAACGCGACGATCGCCGAGTTGCCGATGTAGCGCCAGACCGGGATGACCTCGGTGACCTTGCCGAAGTTGCCGAATGTCGGGTCGGTCGGCAGCAGCGTGGTGTCCGGCCCGTAGATCGGCTCACCGGTGCTCTTGAGCGCGGTGGAGAGCTGCCAGAGGAACGGACCGACGAGCAGCACGGTCATCAGCAGCAGCAGGAGGTACCGCAGGGCCGGCCCGGCGAACCGGCTCATGCCGGCGGATCGGCGGGTGGGCCCTGCGGCCCGCGGCTCGGCGGCGACGCGCCGACCGGGCATGCCCTCACGGCCCTCGCTCCGCTCGGTGCGCTCGCTCATGCCGAGCCGACCGGGCATGCCCTCACGGCCCTCGCTCCGCTCGGTGCGCTCGCTCATGCCGTGTTTGCCGGGCATGCCCTCACGGCCCTCGCTCCGCTCGGTGCGCTCGCTCATGCCTCGTTCCTCTCGCTGCGCCGGCGCAGCACCAGCGCCAGGACGGAGAGGCCGAGGGTGCCGACGAAGAGCGTCAGGCTCATCGCGGAGGCGTACCCGATCTCGCCGTCGACGCCGAGCCCGACCTCGCGGATGTAGTAGACGATCGACTTGGCCTGGCCCCCGGGCCCGGCGGTGCCGGAGGACATCACGTAGATCTCGGCGAAGACCTTTGTCGCGGAGATCGCGGCGAGCGTGCCGACCAGCAGCATGGTGGGGCGGACGGTGGGCACGGTGACCGAGCGGAACCGGCGGACCGCGCCGGCGCCGTCGACCCGGGCCGCCTCGTAGAGCTCGTTCGGCACGTTGGACAGGGCGGCCAGGTAGATGACCATGTAGTAGCCCAGGCCCTTCCAGACCGTGACCAGCATGCAGGAGAACAGCAGCAGGGTGGCGTCGGTGAGGAAGGGCAGCGGCTCGGCGACCACCCGCAGCTTCACCAGCACGGCGTTGACCAGGCCGTCGGAGGAGAGCAACCAGCTCCAGATCAGACCGACCACGACCATCGAGGCGATGACCGGGGTGTAGAACACCGCCCGGAACGCGCCGATGCCGGGCAGCTTGGCGTGCACCAGCTGGGCCAGCAGCAGCGGCAGCAGCACCAGCGCGGGCACCACGACGACCAGGTAGAGCGCGGTGTTGCCGAGCGCCCGGAAGAACTCGGTGTCGTCGGCCAGCCGGGTGAAGTTCGCCCGCCCGGTGAACTGCCCGCCGCCGAGCGCCTGCGCGTCGGTGAACGCCAGCACGCCGGTGTTGGCGAGCGGCCCCCAGGTCATCAGCGCGGTGACGAGCAGCGCGGGGGCGAGGAAGAGCCAGGGCACGTACCAGCGACGGCCGATCACGTCGGTGAGCTCCTGTCGTGGAGGGGGTGGTGGCGCCGCCCGGCCGCAACGGCCGGGCGGCGCCGGTGGGTCAGCGGGCGAGCAGCTTGTTGGCCTCGTCCACGGCCTGGTCCAGCGCGGCCTTCGGGTCGAGGTCGCCCTTGACGGCGAGCTGCACCTTGCCGATCACCAGGGCCTTGGTGCGGTCGTCCCACTGCACCGGGGTGAGGTTCTGCGCCTTGGCGATCTGCTCGGCCGAGATCCGGCGGGCCTGCGCGGTCGGGTCGGCGGCGTCCACCTGGGTGAAGTACGGGTCCTTGAGCGACTCGGAGGTGGACGGCAGGATCGTCACGATCTTGGCGAAGGCGAGCTGGTTCTCCGCGTTGCTGACGAACTTCGCGAACTCCAGCGCGGTGGCCGGGTTCTTGCTCTTCTTCGGCACGAGCAGGCCCATCACCGACATGTTGGTGGTGCCGTCGGCGCTGGCGATCTGCGGGGCGACCCCGGTGGCCTTGGCGACGGCCGGCGCGTTCTGGCCGACGACCTTGAGGAAGTTCGGCCCGGACGGGAACAGCGCCACCCGCCCGGCCGAGTACGCCTCGGTCTCCTTGGCGTGGTCCTGGGTCAGCCAGTCCGGCGCGATCGCCTTGCTGGCGTAGAGGTCACGCAGCCGGGTGACGTACTGGACCGCCTCGGGGGTGTTGAAGGTCCACTTGCTGGCGTCGTCGTTGAGCAGCGGGACGCCGAGCTTGGCCAGGTTCGGCACGAACGTGTTCTCCAGCGCCGGGTGCCAGCCGTAGAACCGGCCCTTGCCGGCGGTGGAGATCTTCTCGGCCTGGGTGAGCAACTCGTCGATGGTCTTCGGCGGGCCGGCGTCGGGCATCCCGGCCTGGGCGAAGAGGTCCTTGTTGTACATGGTGATCTCACTGGTGAGATACCACGGCAGGCCGTACGAGCCGTTCTGGCCGGGGACCTTGAACGCGTCCCACGCGCCGGGGACGAAGGAATCCTTGACGTCGCCGGCGTTGGCCTCCATGTCCACGAAGACGCCCTGCTTCTCCAGCTTCTGGGCGAAGTTCGGGTTGAGGTTGACCACGTCGGGCAGCGTGCCGGCCTGGGCGTCGTTGGTGATCTTCTCCTGGGCGCCCTGGAACGGCAGATCGACCCAGGTCACGTTCGTGCCCGGGTGCTGCGCCTCGAACTTCTCGATCAACCCGTTGATGTAGTCGTCGAACGTGGGCTTCAGGGCCAGCGTGGCGAAGGTGATGTCGCCCTTGACCTCGCCGCTGATCGGGTCGTCCGAGCCGGCGCCGGCGTCGTCGCCGCCGGACAGGCCGCAGCCGCTGAGGAAGAAGGCGGCGGCCACTGCGGCCGCGGCGAAGGCGCGGGTACGCCTCATGGGGGTCCTCCATGCGTGGGGGTGAGTGGTACGGACCAGTTGCCGGAGAGAGTGGCCCACGATGGCCGCCACGTCAACCCCCAGCTCGACTTCTGCGCCCCATGTCCGATTTGGTTACCGAATTGAAGCCTTGACTTGTCCGTACCAGTGGCCACACGATGAGGCGCATGCCTACCCCCACACCCCTACGCCGGGCCACCGCCGGTACCGCGGCCGGCGTGGTCCTGCTCGGACTCCTGACCGGTCCCGCCACCGCGGCCGGCGCCGCCACCGCAGCCGCCGGGTCCGGCGCGCCGACGGTCGTGGCCGCCGACGGCGCCACCGCCACCATCGACGCCATCGACCCGTCGTCGCGCGCCGCCGGCGTGCTCGCCCTCTACACCCCCGACTCCGGCGCGGAGACGAAGACCAACGCCTTCGGCGGCGAGGCGGTGCTGCGTGCCGTCGGCGGCGGCGCGTACGACGTGCTCAGCGTCTGCACCGCCCTCGACTCCTGCCCGAAGCCCGGCAACAACGCCATCCCGGCCGACGGCGCCGTGCTCTCCGCCTCGCCACCCGAGGCCGGCGGCGTCGACGACCGGCGGTGGCTGCGCGACAGGCTGCGCCCCGGCGACCGGGTGCAGCTGCGCAACCTGCTGATCCGCCGGGCCACCACCACGATCGACGCCACCGACCCGACCGCCACCACCAACCCCGGCGGGGTGGACCCGGCCAAGGGCGAGTGCTTCCCCGGCTGCCGGGGCGCCGAGCAGCTCGTCCGCTACACGGCCGACGGCGGCCGGGACCGCACCGGCACCAACGACTTCGGGTACGAGGTCACCGTCCGCGACGGCCGGGTGGTCGCCCGGCAGGGCGGCGACAGCGCCGTGCCGGCCGGCGGGTACGTGCTCTCCGGGCACGGCTCCCGGGGCTCCTGGCTGGAGGGCAACGCCCCGCTCGGCGCCCGGGTCACCGTCGACGGCAACACCGTCACGGTCGACGTCGACGCGGAGAGCTTCCTGCTCGACGCGGAACGCGCCGTCGCCGCCGCGCGCCAGTCCGGCCAGGCCGCACGGACGAGTTGCCTGGAGTTCGACCCGGCCGCCGTCGACACGGCGCTCGTCGAGGCCACCGGCCTGCTGGAGCAGGCCCGCGCCG
>NZ_CADEAU010000372.1 GCF_902825405.1 Micromonospora maritima
GCCGCCCTGGCCGTCGCGCTGGTCACCGGCGGGACGGTCGCGCTCCTGCGCGCCCCCGCCCCGACCCACCCGGTGGTACGCCCGGGCCCGAGCGCGTCGCCGGTGCAGCAACCCCCGCTCGACCTCGACCTGGTCGCCGATCCGCTCGGCCGGCTCGGCGACCGGGTCACCGCGCCGCTCTCCGCCCGGCCGGTCGACCGGGCGCTGGCGCTGCGCCAACCGGTCGATCCGAAGACCGGCGAGGCCGGCCCGGTCCGGGTGCTCGGCGACGACGGTCTGGTCCGGGAACTGGACGTGGTGACGCTCGCGCCCACCCGGGACGCCGCCGGCAACGAGGCGGAGCCGCTCAAGCCCGGCAGTCTGTCGCCGGACGGCCGGACCGCCGCGTTCGCGCAGACCGGCGAGGTGGTCGTGGTCGACCTGACCGACGCCTCGGTGCGTCGCTACCCGCTCGCCGGCTACCTGGAACACGTCGTCTGGGCCGGCGACCGGCTGGTCGTCGGCGACAACGACACCGCGTACGAGCTGGACCGGGGCACCGGGAAGGCCCGGGAGCTGCCGGTCGACCCGTGGGGCCTGGTCGTGCCCGAGCCGACCCGACCGGGCGACCTGCTCGCCCTCGGCGGCGCGGAGGACGGCCTGTCCGTACGCCGCTATCCCGGCACCGGCGGTACGCCGCAGCAGCTGCCGGTGGGCACCGGCGACC
The DNA here is from genome assembly GCF_902825405.1 of Micromonospora maritima. Taxonomy (GTDB): domain Bacteria; phylum Actinomycetota; class Actinomycetes; order Mycobacteriales; family Micromonosporaceae; genus Micromonospora; species Micromonospora maritima. Next base: position 707 of record NZ_CADEAU010000372.1, read on the forward strand.
TTCCGTCCGGCTACCGGCTGGACGAGGTCTACGGGCGGGGCTGGCAGCGCGGCGACCGGATCGCCCAGGCGGGCTGGACCACCACCGCCAGCATGGGCGGGGCCGAGGGTGTGGCCGTGGTGGACGCGCGCACCGGGGCCGTGACCCGCCTGCTCGACCTGGGCCGCGAGGACCGGGCGAAGGCCTGCTGCGAGGTGCTCGGATGGTCCGCCGACGGTGCGGTGCTGTTCCGCTCCGATCCCACCGGCCTGGCCCGTTGGCGACCGGACACCGGAGAGGTGGTCCGGGTGGCCCGCGACGTGACCGGCCCGGTGTCGCTGCCCGCACGCTGACCGGCCGGCCCTCCCGACGCGCGGGAGAGCCGGCCGGGACGCTCAGCGGGTCAGGCCGCCGGGCTGGTCGCCCTTGACCACGGGCGCCCGGACCAGGTTGCCCCACTCGGTCCAGGAGCCGTCGTAGTTGCGCACCTGCGGAAAGCCGAGCAGGTGGTGCAGCACGAACCAGGTGTGGCTGGACCGCTCGCCGATCCGGCAGTACGCCACCACGTCGTCGGACGGGCTCAACCCGAGCTGGTCGGCGTAGATCGCCCGCAGCTCGTCGGCCGACTTGAACGTGCCGTCGTCGTTCGCGGCGGACTTCCACGGCTTGCTCACCGCGCCGGGGATGTGCCCGCCGCGCAGCGCGCCCTCCTGCGGGTAGTCCGGCATGTGCAGCATCTCGCCGGTGTACTCACCCGGCGACCGCACGTCGACGAGCGGCCGGCCGGCCGCCACGTGCGCCATCACCTGCTCCCGGTAGGCCCGGATCGGCGCGTCGTCACGCTCCGGCACCGGATAGTCGGCGCGCGGCCGGCTCACCTTCTCCCGGGTCAGCTCCCGCCCCTCGGCGATCCACTTCTGCCGGCCGCCGTCGAGCAGCCGCACGTCGGCGTGGCCGAAGAGGGAGAAGACCCAGAGGGCGTACGCGGCCCACCAGTTGAAGTTGTCGCCGTAGAAGACCACGGTGTCGTCGCGCCCGATGCCCTTGGCGGCGCACAGCTCGGCGAAGGCCGCGGCGTCCAGGTAGTCGCGGGTGACCTGGTCGTTCAGCTCGGTGTGCCAGTCGACCTTGACGGCGCCGGGGATGTGGCCGGTGTCGTAGAGGAGCACGTCCTCGTCGGACTCGACCACCACGAGGCCCTCGTCGCCCAGGTGTTCGGCCAGCCACTCCGTGGTGACCAGGCGCTGCGGGTCGGCGTACGACTGGAGTCGGGGATGCGGATCACTCGGCACAGGCATGATCCCCAAGGTACGCCGGATCCGGAGCCCCGGATGTGACACCGGCCCCACCACCTCGGAAAGGTGGCAGGGCCGGTGCGGTCAGGCGCTCAGCCCTCGACGACGAACCACTGGTACGTGGGGTCCGACTGGTTGCCGGACTTGTCGATCGCGTACACGGTCAGCGTGTGCCAGCCGGCCTCGGCCGGCGTGAGGATGACCGAGGCGGAGCCGTCCGCCCCCGCCGGGACGGTGACCTCCGGCGCGTAGTCGAACTGGTAGACGTACCTGTCGACGTCCGGCATCCCGGGAGTGAACGTGAAGACACCCGGCAGGCCCGGACCGCCGCCCGACCCGCCGATCGGGTAGGTCGTCGAGCTGACGCCCGGCATGCTGCTGACCAGGAACGAGTAGCTCGCCTCCGGGGACAGCTCGCCGGACGACGAGCGGGCTCGGACGGTGAGCGTGTTCCGGAAGGCCCGGTCCGGGGTGACGGTCAGCTCGGCGGCGGTGCCGTCGTTCACGTCGACCGTCTGCTCCGGCCCGTCGTTGAGCCGGTAGACGAACGCCACGGTGTCCGGCAGGTCGGAGTCGAAGCGGAAGCCACCGGGTACACCGATGCCGCCGCTCGAACCCCACTCGCTGTACAGGTACGAGATGACCCGCGGCTGCGGGTCGCGGACGGTGAACCGATATTCGCGCTGTTCGGTACGGGTGCCGTCAGCGGTCTCCGCGATCACCGTCAGCTGGTACCAGCCCGGATTCTCCGGCGTCCAGGTGACGGTGGCGGTGCCGTCAGCGGCCGCGTCGACAGTCGTCGTCTCCGCGCCCTGGAACGAGTAGTGGTACCGGACCACGTTCGACCGCTGCGGCGTGAAGGTGAACGTTCCGGCGACACCGGGCAGGCCGCCGCTGCGGTCCTCCGGGTATTCCGCCGACTTGACCATCGGGGCGTCGTTGACCAGGAACGTCCAGACGTTCTCGGGCGAGCGGGTGCCGTCCGCGGTGACCCCGCTGACCGTGAGCGTGTGCTCCCCACCCTCGGTGGGCGTCCAGCTCACCGTCGCCCGGCTGCCCGTCTCGACGCGCTGCTCGGCGCCGTCGTCGAACCGGTAGAGGAAGGCGACCGTCTCCGGGATCTCCGAGGTGAAGTGGAACTCGCCCGGCTGGCCCGGACCACCCATCGGCCAGTCGGCCCGGTAGGGGTCGGCGGAGACCGCGGGACGCAGATCCCGCACCCGGAAGAACCAGCTCGCCGGCTCCGACTCGGTGCCGTCCCGGCTGACGCTCCACACGGCGAGGTCTACCCAGCCCTCACCCGCCGGGGTCCAGGTCACTGACGCGCTGCCGTCGGCCTTCGCGGGCACCGTGCCCGGCTCGTCGTTGAACCGGTAGCGGTAGCTGACGGTGTCGGGCAGGCGCGGGGTGAACGTGAAGACGCCGGGGATGCCCTGTCCGCCGCCGGAGCCCCAGTCCTCGTAGACGGTGGCCGAGATCTTCGGCTCGGTCGGCAGGTGGAACTCCCGGCTTCCGGTGGTCTCAACGCCGCCGGCCGTGACGCTGGTGACGGTGAGGGTGCGGTAGCCGCCCCGGGTCGCGGTGACGGTGATCGCGGCGGAGCCGTCGGCGGCGGCCTCGACCGTCCGCTCCGGGTCGCCGTCGAGGGCGTAGCGGTAGCGCACCACCCCGTCCATCTGCGGCCGCAGCTGGAACGGGGCCGGCACCCCGATCTCGGCCAGCCGTCCCTCGATGATCGGCGAGACATCCTGGGCGAGGAACCTGTACTCGGTGGTCGCCGAGCGGTTGCCGACCGCGTCCAGGCTCCACACCCGCAGGGTCCTCGGGCCCGGGTCCGGCGTGAGCGTGACGGTGGCCGTGCCGCCCGTCCGGTCCGCGTCGACCGTCTTCTCACCGCCGGAGTCCAACGAGTAGCCGTACCTCACCACCTCAGTGGCGCCGTTGGCGGTGAAGGTGAACTCGCCGGCCAGAGCCGGGTGCCACGCGCCGTCGTCGGGGAAGTCGGCCGACGTCACGGTGGGCGGCGTGGCCGGGCCACGGACGTCGAGGCGGAAGTAGCAGACCGGGCTCCACTCGCCGGTGGCCCGGCTGTCCGCCGCCCGCATCTGCCAGGCATACGTCCGGTCGTGCTCGAATGGCGAGGGCCAGATCTGTTCGTAGCGGCCGAAGGCACGCTGGCCGTCGCGGGCCGAGTCCAAGCGCTCGATGCGTGCCTCGGGCTCGTCGACCGGCCAGGCCGCAAACGTGACGTCCAGCTGGTCCGTGCCGCCGCCGTCGTTGCGGTCCCGGTCGTGCACCACTCCGGAGAGCGTGGGGTTGCGGATCACCTGGTACGGCTCGGCGATGGTGCACGCCGTACCGGTCTCGCTCTGGAGGTCGGTCGGCACGCCGGGGCGGAAGTTGTAGTCGATCGAGATGCCGACCTTGGTGGCGTACTTGCGTGCCAGCGCCGGATCCCGTTCGGCGTCGGCGGGCAGCCGCAGCGAGAGCGTCAGCGTCGACCGGCCCTCGGCGAGCGCCTGCCGCAACCCTTCGATCGCGTCGAACTCCACCCGGGGGGCCGGGCAGATGGTCTGGTCGGTGAGCTGACGGCTGTCGACCAGGCCCAGGTCGGCCGGCGGCTTCCGCCAGCTCGACTTGGCGGTGTAGGCGGCGGTGCGCCACAGCTCGATCTTCGGGCGCTTGGTGCAGTCCGCGCCGGCCGTCTCCTTGACGTCGAGCTTGGCCGACTCGATGTCTGCTCCCCGGTAGCGGGAGATGTCGAACGTGAAGTAGGCGCGAGAGGTGTGCGCGTGGCCCTTCGCATCCGTCCAGGTGCCGACCGGAACGTCGCCTGGACGATCAATGCTGATCTTGCCGGGTGAGTGCGAGTCGGTCCAGGCCCACGAGGTGTTCGTCTCGTAGCGGATGTCGTACGCGGCCGCCGGCGCCGCGGTGGCGGCCACCGTTCCAGCCGCGACCACGATCGACAGCGCCGCGGCAAGCAGGCTTCGCCGGCCGGTCCGACGTGGATTTCTGTCAGGCATGAGGGTCAAACCCATCCACCTTTCCCCGATGTCTCCCCGTACTCGATCGACGGGGGCAGCGGATGCTATCCAGCCGGACGGACATCGGGCGATCCCGATAAGCGACTGGACGAGCACATCGGACGATCAGCGGTGAAGGTCGACCCGTCCGGCAGGGTCAGGCGCGGCGGTGCACCAGCCGGCCGGCGACCACGGTGGCCCGGCAGGAGCCGTCCGCGTCGAACACGGCCAGATCGGCCCGGCCGCCGACCACCAGCGCGGCCGGCCGCGCCGCGGGCAGCACGG
>NZ_CADEAU010000373.1 GCF_902825405.1 Micromonospora maritima
CGACGTCGGGGCGTTCGCGCCCGACCGCCCGCCACTCGGCCGGGGTGTGGCCGGCGCCGAGGCCGAGCCCGGCCCGCCCGCCGGAGACCACGTCCAGGGTGGCCACGTCGGCAGCGAGCAGGATCGGCTCCCGGACGCCGGCGTTGGAGACGTACGAGCGCAGGCGCAGCGTGCCGGTCACCGCCGCCGCGGCGGCGAGCGCCACGAACGGGGACGGGCCGGAGCCGGGGTGGTCGGCCGCGGAGAGCGCGTCGAACCCGGCGGCCTCGACGGTGCGGGCCAGCTCCGCCCAGCTCGCCGCGTCGGTGGGCCGGGCCTGTACGGAGAAGGTCGCCATCGGCCCAGTCTCCGGCCGGGCCGCTCTCCCCACCCACCCCTTCTGCCGAGGGCCGAACGGGTGGGTGCCGCCCCGTTCGACGCCTCAGACCGCGTCGAGGCGAGCCAGGTCGTCGGGGGAGAGGCGCAGCGCGGCGGCGGCGACGTTCTGCTCCAGGTGCGCCGGGTCGCCGGTGCCGGGGATCGCGAGCACGTTCGGGCCGCGACTCAACGTCCAGGCCAGCCGGATCTGGGCCGGGCCGACGCCGTGTTCGCGGGCCACCGCGAGGACCTCCGGATGCTCCTCGCCGGTGGCGCCGGCCTCCCGCCCGCTGGTGACGATGGAGAAGAACGGCACGAACGCGGTGCCGTGCGTGGCGCAGTCCCGGATCAGCTCGTCGTGGCTGCGGCGGTAGCCGAGGCCGTACGAGTTCTGCACGCAGACCACGGGCGCGACGGTCCGCGCCTCGGCGACCTGGTGCGGGCGCACCGCCGAGACGCCGAGGTGCCGGATCAGCCCGGCGTCGACCAGCTCGGCGAGCGCGCCGTAGTGCTCGGCCAGCGGCTCCGGGCCGTGCACCCGCAGGTTGACCACGTCGAGGTGGTCCCGGCCGAGCTGGCGCAGGTTCTCCTCGACCTGGCCGCGCAACTGGTCCGGCCGGGCCGCCGGCAGCCATTCGCCGGACGGGTCGCGGCCCGGCCCGACCTTGGTCACGACGACCAGGTCGTCCGGGTACGGCCGGAGCGCCCGGTTGATCAGCTCGTTGGCGGAGCGCAGCGGGGAGAAGTAGAACGCAGCCGTGTCGATGTGGTTGACGCCCAGCTCGACCGCGCGGCGCAGCACGGCGACGGCCCGGTCCGGGTCGCTCGGACTGCCGTCGGCGCGCGCGGTCAGCCGCATCGCGCCGAGGCCCATCCGGTTGACGGTCAGGTCGCCGAGCTGCCAGGTGCCGGCCGCGCCGGCGTGGACGGTGTCGGTGGTCATGCGGTCCCCGTTCTCTCGTGGCCCGGTGCCGGGCCGAGTGTTTCCACGGAGGCCGCCGCCGATCGGTTCACCGGCGCGCGCTCACTCGCCCTCGTCGCGGTCGTCGGGCTGCTCGTGCCAGCGGGCCCGCCACGCCGCCTCGTGCGCCTCGTGGCTGGTCCGCTCCTCGAAGACGAGCTTGCGCAGCGCCCGCCGGCCCTCGTCGAAGACGATCACCTCGGCGGCCACCATACCGACCGTGACGGCGGTCAGCAGGCCCAGCGCGGCCAGGCCCGGCACCCGTTCGGCCAGCGGGATCGACACGCCGAGCAGGAGGACGGCCGTGACCCTGGTCCAGCTCAGCGTGCGCAGCGTCCGCGCCTGGAACAGCATGTTGCCGCAGAGATAGCAGGCCACCCCGCCGAAGAGCAGCGGCACGGCCGGCCCGTGCGCCGGTTCGCTCGGCGACACGTTCGGGTCGGCGATGCCGTGCACGATCATCTCGGCGCCGAGCGCGAACAGGATGATGCCCGCGATCATCGGCAGGAACAGGTACGCGTACGCGTCCCGGGCCATCGCCACCCGCGGACCGCCCTCGGCGGCGTGCAGGGCGATCCGGGCGGCCGGCCCGACCATGTCGTAGTGCGCCCACCAGAGTGCGGCGGTGAAGAAGATGCCGAGCACCGCGGCCGCCACGGCCGGCCAGGTGGGCGGTTGCCCGAGCAGGTTGCTGCCCACCCCGACCGAGATGACCGACTCACCCAGCGCGATGATCAGGATCAGGTCGTACCGCTCGGTCCAGTGCTCGGCGGAGGCGACGCCCCAGCCCCAGGTGCCGGCGATCAGCCCGGTGCCGTACTGGAGCAGCACCACTGTCGCCCACAGCGCGTCCCGGACCACCGCGGCCGAGGTGAGGCCGTCGATCCTGGCCGGCAGCAGCGCGGCCACCAGCAGCAGCGCGGTGCTGCCGATGACCTCCGGGGCGAACCGGACCAGTTGTCGGCGCTCGCTCGGGCTGTCCCGCACCACGTGCAGGTAGAGCAGCAGGTGCACCAGTCGCAGCACGGTGTAGCTGAGCGCCGCGACGATCGGACCCGCCGCGTTGCCGCGCGGGTCGCGGAACGCGTTCGGCAGCGACAACGCGAACGTGAACAGCGCGGCCATGCCGACCGTCATGAGCACCGGGACGAAGCCCTCGCCGAGCCGTACCCGGGTGGCCACCACGCTGTGCACCACCCACGACCACCAGAGCACGGCCAGGACCAGCAGCGCGTGCAGCAGCGCGCCGCCGGTCACCTGGAGGGCGGTGGCCCGGGTGATGATGAAGAACGAGAAGACGAAGACCAGGTCGAAGAAGATCTCGAACCGGTCCACCCGGGCCCCCGGGGCCACGGGAACCGCCGGCCCGAGGCGCCCCCGCCACCCGTACCCGCCCACCGGACGAGTCTGTCAGCGCCTCGGTGGCGGTGGGTCGGAAACGACGCGGACCGGGCGTCGGTCAGCCCTGTCGGTGACGCAGCCCGTCCATCAGCAGGTCGAGCAGTCGGCCGGCCTGGTCGCGCTGGTCGGGCTGACCGGCCACCAGGGAGACGCCGCTCAGGCTCGCCAGCACGTCGGCGGGGGCCACGTCGGCGCGTACGGTGCCGGCGGCCGCGCCGGCGGCCAGCAGGTCGCCCAGGGCGGCGAGCAGCCGGTCCCGGCTGTGCGCGTACGGGTTGGCGCCGGAGGCGATGGCCAGGCGCAGCGCGTCCGCCATGCCCCGCTTGGTGGCGAGGTAGTCGACGAACCGGTCCATCCACGCGCGCAGCGCCGCCTCGGCGGGTCGGTCGGCCAGCAGCTCCGGCCCGGCGTCGCAGAGCTTGGCCAGCTCGTTGCGGTAGGCCGCCTCGATCAACGCCTCCCGGGTCGGGAAGTGGCGGTAGAGGGTGCCGATGCCGACCCCGGCCTCCTTGGCCACCCGATCCAGCGTTACTTCGGCGCCTGCCTGGGAAAACGCCTGGACTGCGGCGTCCAGCAGTCGCTGCCGGTTGCGCAGCGCGTCGGCGCGTAGCGGTCGGTCGGGCACGGCTCCTCCTCGGCTCGACCGGGCGGGCGTCCGGCCGGACTGGCAACCGGAGGATCCTCCGGTTACTCTCGGCATTAACGGAGGGTCCTCCGCTTCTCATCGTAGCGGGCGGGCGTCGGTCCGCCCCGCCACCGACAAGGATGGATCATGACCACCAGCACTCCCGTCACCACCCCGTTCTCCCGCGAGACCACCGCCCTGGAAGTGGTCCGCGACCTCGACCTGACCGGCCGACGGGCCGTCGTCACCGGAGGCGCCTCCGGGATCGGCGTCGAGACCGCCCGCGCGCTCGCCTCCGCCGGGGCGGACGTCACGCTCGCGGTCCGCAACCCCGACGCCGGGCAGCGCGCGGCCGCCGACATCACCGGCACCACCGGCAACGACCGCATCCTGGTCGCCCCGCTCGATCTCGCCGACCTCGACTCGGTGGCGGCCTTCGTCCGCACCTGGGACGGCCCGCTGCACATGCTCGTCAACAACGCCGGGATCATGGCCTCGCCCGAGATGCGCACCGAGCAGGGCTGGGAGATGCAGTTCGCGACCAACCACCTCGGGCACTTCGCGCTCGCCGCCGGGCTGCACCCGGCACTCGCCGCGGCCGGGGGCGCGCGGGTCGTCTCGGTCAGTTCGGCGGCCCACCTGCGCTCGCCCGTGGTGTTCGACGACATCCACTTCCGGCAGCGGCCGTACGACCCCTGGGAGGCGTACGGGCAGTCCAAGACCGCGAACGTGCTCTTCGCGGTCGAGGCCAGCCGCCGCTGGGCCGACGACGGGATCGTCGTCGACGCGCTGATGCCGGGCGCGATCCGGACCAACCTCCAGCGCTACATCAGCGACGAGGAGCTGGACCGGATGCGCGCGCAGAGCGGCGGGGGCGCGCCGTTCTGGAAGACGCCCGAGCAGGGGGCGGCCACCTCGGTGCTGGTCGCGGCCTCGCCGCTGGTCGCCGGCGCCGGCGGCCGGTACTTCGAGGACTGCCAGGAGGCCGGGGTGAACCAGCCGGGCACCCGCACCGGTTACGCCCCGTACGCCCGGGACCCGGAGGCCGCGCAGCGGCTCTGGACGGTCTCCGAGGAGCACCTGCGCGGCTGACCCGCGAAACGCCGGAGGGGCGCGCGGCAGTAGCCGCGCGCCCCTCCGGCGTCGAACGTCAGAGACCCAGCTCGGCCTCGAAGTTGCCGGCCTCCAGCCGCTCCTTGACCGAGGTCAGGAAGCGGGCGGCGTCGGCGCCGTCGATCAGCCGGTGGTCGTACGACATGGCCAGGTAGACCATCGACCGGACCGCGATGACCTCGCCCAGCTCCGGGTCGTTGACCACGACCGGACGCTTCACCACGGCACCCGTGCCGAGCATCGCCGACTGCGGCGACGGCACGATCGGCGTGTCGAAGAGCGCGCCCCGGCTGCCGGTGTTGGTCAGCGTGAACGTCGCGCCGGCCATCTCGTCCGGAGTGATCTTGTTGGCCCGGGTGCGCTCGGCCAGGTCGGCGATCCGCTTGGCGATGCCACCCATGTTCAGGTCACCGGCGTTGTGGATGACCGGCACGAGCAGCCCGCGCTCGGTGTCCACCGCGATGCCCAGGTGCTCGGCGGCCGGGTACGTGATCGTCCCGCCCTCCAGGTCCATGCTGGCCTGGATGATCGGGTGGGTCTGCAACGCCTCGATCGCGGCCAGGGCGAAGAACGGCAGGAAGGACAGCTTCACGCCGTGCTTGGCCTGGAACGAGTCCTTGGCCCGCGCCCGCAGCTTGGCGACCTTGGTGACGTCGACCTCGACGACCGTGGTGAGCTGCGCCGTCTCGTGCAGCGACTGCTGCATCCGCTTGGCGATTGTCGCCCGGATCCGCGGCAGCTTCTCCGTGGTGCCCCGCTTGGCGCTCGGCTCCGGCTTGGCGGCCGGCTGGGCCGGCGCCTTCGCGGCGGCGGGCTCGGCGGCGGCCG
>NZ_CADEAU010000374.1 GCF_902825405.1 Micromonospora maritima
GTCCGCGTCGCCGGGCGCTGCCACGTGCCCCTGTCGGTGCGCTCCGGCGGCCACGACTGGGCCGGCCGGGCCCTGCGCGACGGCGGCCTGGTCCTCGACCTCACCGCGCTGCGCCAGGTGGACCTCGACCCCGGGACCGGGGAGGTCACCGTGGGCGGCGGGGCGACGGCCGCCGACGTGCTCGCCGCCCTGCGACCGTACGACCGGGTCGTCGCCACCGGCGTGGTGCGCGCGGTCGGGCTGGCCGGGCTCACCCTGGCCGGCGGCTACGGCCCGCTCTGCGGCCGGTTCGGGCTGGCGCTGGACAATCTGCTCGGGGCCGAGGTGGTGCTCGCCGACGGCCGCCGGGTGACCGCCGACGCCACGCACGAGCCCGAGCTGTACTGGGCGCTGCGCGGCGGGGGCGGCAACTTCGGCGTGGTCACCGCGTTGCGCTACCGCACCCACCGGCTGGCCACCGCGCTCGCCGGCATGCTGCTGTTCCCGCTGGCGCAGGCGACGGCGGTGCTGCGCGGCTACGGCGAGGAGGTCCGGCGGGCACCTGACGAGCTGACGGTGATGGCCGGCTTCCTGCCCGGCCCGGCGGGGGAGCCGGTGGTCTTCCTCGCCCCGGTGTTCACCGGCGCCGACGAGGCGGCGGGTCGGGCCGCGGTGGACCGGCTGCGGGCGCTCGGCACCCCCGTCGTCGACCAGGTCGCACCGCTGCCGTACGAGGACGTGCTGCGCCTGTTCGACGGCGGGATGGCCGACGGCAACCACTACCTGCTGCGTACCCGGTGGTTGCCCGGGGTGGACGAGCCGGTGGTGGCCGCACTGACCGCGGCGGCCGGCGCGGTCACCTCGCCGTTCTCGGCGATCGCGCTGCACCACTTCCACGGGGCAGCGGCCCGGGTGGAGGTGGGGGAGACCGCGTTCGGGCTGCGCGCCGACCACCTGCTCGCCGAGATCATCGCGGTCTGGGCGCCGGGCGGCGACCCGGCGCCGCACCGGGCGTGGGCCGAGCACACCAGCGCGGCCCTGGCCCCGCACGCGCTGCCCGGCGGCTACCCGAACCTGCTCGCGCCGGAGGAGACCGACCGGGTCCGGCTGGCCTACGGGCCGAACTGGGACCGGCTGCGCCGGGCCAAGCGCCGCTACGACCCGCGCGGGATCTTCTCGGCCGTGCCCACGCTGCCGCCGGCCGGCCCGCCCGCGCCCCGGGCCGGACAGGAGCGACCGGATCCCCGGGAGCACCCGGCCGGGCGGTGACGGCGGGCGGTACGATTTCCGCCGCGCGGTCGCCGATGCCCGCCACTCACGACGTCGCGGTGCGGTGCATCCACCGCCCGCCCGCGCGGGTTTCGCGCGTCGTTGGACAACTGTTCCTCAGTCCGCAAGGGGTCGGCCCGCAGGTCGACCCGGAGGAGAGACTAGCCTGATGGGCGTGACACGCCGCGCGAAGATCGTCTGCACTCTCGGCCCCGCCACCTCGTCCCCGGAGCGCATCCGGGGTCTCGTCGAGGCGGGCATGAACGTGGCGAGGCTCAACTTCAGCCACGGCAGTCACGAGGACCACGAGTCGGTCTACCGGATGGTCCGGGAGGCCGCCGAGGCCTCCGGCAAGCCGGTCGCCGTCCTCGCCGACCTCCAGGGCCCCAAGATCCGCCTCGGCCGCTTCGCCGACGGCCCGCACGAGTGGCGCACCGGCGACTCCGTGGTGATCACCAGCGACGACATCGTCGGCACCAAGGAGCGGGTCTCCTGCACCTACCGCAAGCTGCCGCAGGAGGTGAAGCCGGGCGACCGGCTGCTGATCGACGACGGCCGGGTCGCCGTCGAGGTCAGCGACGTCACCGGCAACGACATCCGCTGCCTGGTCACCGAGGGCGGCCCGGTCTCCAACAACAAGGGCGTCTCGCTGCCGAACGTGGCGGTCAGCGTCCCGGCCATGTCCGACAAGGACACCGAGGACCTGCGCTTCGCCCTCGGCCTCGGCGTCGACCTGGTCGCGCTGTCGTTCGTCCGCTCGCCGGAGGACATCAAGCTGGTCCACTCGATCATGGACGAGGAGGGCGTGCGCCGCCCGGTGCTCGCCAAGGTCGAGAAGCCGGAGGCGGTCGACCACCTGGAGGCGATCGTGCTCGCCTTCGACGGCGTCATGGTCGCCCGCGGCGACCTCGGCGTCGAGCTGCCGCTGGACCAGGTGCCGCTGGTGCAGAAGCGCGCCGTGCAGCTCTGCCGGGAGAACGCCAAGCCGGTCATCGTGGCCACCCAGATGCTCGACTCGATGATCGAGAACTCGCGCCCGACCCGTGCCGAGGCCTCCGACGTGGCCAACGCGGTGCTCGACGGCGCGGACGCGGTGATGCTCTCCGGCGAGACCAGCGTCGGCAAGTACCCGGTGCTCACCGTCAGCACCATGGCGAAGATCGTCACCACCACCGAGGCCGGCTCCATCGCCGTCCCCCGGTTGCAGCACGACCCGCGTACGCACGGCGGCGCGCTGACCGTCGCCGCGTCCTCCATCGCCCGCGCCATCGGCGCCAAGGCCATGGTGGCGTTCTCGCAGACCGGCGACACCGTCAAGCGGCTCAGCCGGCTGCACTGCGACCTGCCGCTGCTGGCCTTCACCCCGGTGCCGGAGGTGCGTAACCAGCTCGCGCTCTGCTGGGGCGTGGAGACGTTCCTGATGCCGTTCGTGGAGCACACCGACGACATGTTCCGCCAGGTCGACCAGGCGCTGCTCGGCCTCAACCGGGCCAACCCGGGCGACTACGTGGTGATCGTGGCGGGCAGCCCGCCCGGCACCCCCGGCTCCACCAACACGCTGCGCGTGCACCAGCTCGGTTCGCTCGTCGACGCGGCCTCGGCCCGGGCCCTTCAATGAGTGACGCTCCGGTGGCGACCGGGCAGGCGGCCGTCGACCAGCTCCTGGAGGTGCTGGACCTGGCGCAGACCGGCGAGATGGCCTTCCGCGGCATGAGCCCGCCGGTCGGCCCGCAGCGGGTCTACGGCGGTCAGGTCGCCGGCCAGGCGTTGGTGGCGGCCGGCCGCACGGTCGACCCGGAGCGGGCCGTGCACTCGCTGCACGGCTACTTCGTCCGGCCCGGTGACCCGGCCGAGCCGATCGACTACCAGGTGGAGAACGTCCGCGACGGCCGGTCCTTCTCGGTGCGCCGGTCGGTGGCGTTGCAGCACGACAAGCCGATCTTCTTCATGTCGGCGTCGTTCCAGCGGCAGGAGGAGGGGCTGGACCACCACGCCCCGCTCCCGCCCGACGTGCCCGCGCCGGACGACGTGCCGACCATGGCCGACCGGCTGTCGCGCTACCCGGAGCGGCTCGGCATCTGGGGCCAGATCCCGCGTCCGATCGACGTGCGTTACGTCGGCGAGCCCGGGTGGGTCCGGCCCGGCGACCGCCCGGCGGAGCCGCACCAGCGGGTCTGGATGCGCATCGACGGGAAGCTGCCGGACGATCCGCTGCTGCACGCCTGCGCCCTCACGTACGCCTCCGACCTGACGCTGCTCGACTCGGTGCTGTCGGTGCACGGCGAGGTGTGGGGGCCGGGCGGCGTGGTGGGCGCCAGCCTCGACCACGCGCTCTGGTTCCACAGGTCGTTCCGCGCCGACGAGTGGTTCCTCTACGACTGCTGGAGTCCGTCCGCCTCCGGGGCGCGCGGTCTGGCCACCGGCCGGATGTTCACCACCGACGGCCGGCACATCGCCAGCGCCGTGCAGGAGGGTCTGCTGCGTCGGGTCGGCGGCTGAGCCGGCAACCGTGACCGATCGGCCGAGGGTCGGGAGTCCGCTCGGCTGAGCAGGCGACTAACCTTGCCGACATGCGTCTCTCCGCCCGGGTCGACTACGCCCTCCGTGCGGCCGCCGAGCTGGCCTCGGTCGCCGACGGCGCGGCCGCCGGGCGGAGTCGGCCGGTGACGGCCGAGCAGATCGCCCGCTCCCAGGACATCCCGCCGAAGTTCCTCGAGAGCATCCTGCTCCAGCTGCGCCGGGGCGGCATCGTGCACGCCCAGCGCGGCCCCGAGGGCGGCTACTGGCTGGCCCGCCCGGCGGGCGAGATCTCCCTGGCCGAGGTGATCCGGGTGATCGACGGGCCGCTCGCGCACGTGCGGGGCCAGCGCCCGGAGCAGCTCGGCTACCAGGGGGCGGCCCGCGCGTTGCAGGACGTCTGGATCGCGTTGCGGGCCAGCGAGCGGGAGATCCTCGAGCTGGTCACCATCGCCGACGTGGCCGCCGGCACGCTGCCCGGCCGGGTCAACGAGTTGGCCGCCGACCCGCGCGCCTGGAGCTGACGCCGGCCGTCGCGCTCCCGACCGCCCCGCCGCCGGGGCCGTCCGGCGTGTTCCCACCAACCGGATGGGGGACTTGACCGGGACCCCCTCCGTGCCGCATTGTCGACCAAGTCGATAGGAGATACCGAAAAGTCAGGGGGCGCTCGTGCGCAAGCTGCTGGTCCTCGCCCTCGTCGGGCTCGCCGCGCAACTGGTCGACGGCGCGCTCGGCATGGCGTACGGGCTGACCTCCTCGACCCTGCTGCTGTTCGCCGGGGTCGCGCCGGCCGCCGCGTCCGCCTCGGTGCACCTGGCCGAGATCGGCACGACGCTGGCCGCCGGCGTCTCGCACTGGCGCTTCGGCAACGTCGACTGGAAGGTGGTCGGCCGCATCGCCCTGCCGGGCGCGCTCGGTGCGTTCGCCGGGGCCACCTTCCTCAGCTCCATCTCGACCGAGTCGGCCGCGCCGTGGATGGCCGCCATCCTGTTCACCCTCGGCGCGTACCTGCTGGTCCGTTTCTCCCGGCCGCTGCGCGCCAACCGGGCCGCCGGCCGGCTGCGCAGCCGCTTCCTGGCCCCGCTCGGGCTGGTCGCCGGCTTCGTCGACGCCACCGGCGGTGGCGGCTGGGGCCCGGTGGCCACCCCGGCGCTGCTGGTCTCCGGCCGGATGGAGCCGCGCAAGGTCATCGGCTCGGTGGACACCTCCGAGTTCGTGGTGGCGGGCGCGGCCAGCCTCGGCTTCCTGATCGGGCTCGGCTCCGAGGGCTTCCTGCTGCCCACCGTGGCCGCGCTGCTTGTCGGCGGCCTGATCGCCGCGCCGATCGCGGCCTGGCTGGTCCGCATCGTGCCCGCCCAGGTGCTCGGCGCCGTCATCGGCGGCGTGATCGTGCTGACCAACGCCCGCACCCTGCTGCGCGCCGGTGAGCTGGGCGGCCCGGTGCCGGCCCTGGTCTACGCGGTGCTCGGCGCCGGTTGGCTCGTCGCCGTGACGCTCGCGGTACGCGCGCT
>NZ_CADEAU010000375.1 GCF_902825405.1 Micromonospora maritima
CCCGCGGCGGCGCCGCCGGCCCGGGGCGACGCGCCCGCGCCGACCGGTCCGAGCTGGAACGTGTCGCTGATCGGCGCCGACCGGGTCTGGTCGGAGCTGGGCGTCACCGGCACCGGCGTGGTGGTGGGCAGCTCGGACTCCGGGGTGGACGGCCGGCACCCGGCACTGGCCGCCGGCTTCCGGGGCGGCGACGACTCCTGGTACGACCCGTGGGAGCACCGCCGCACGCCGGCCGACCGGGGCGGCCACGGCACCCACACGCTGGGCAGTGCCGTGGGCCGCGACGGGATCGGGGTGGCGCCCGGCGCACGCTGGGTGGGTTGCGTGAACCTGGACCGCAACCTGGGCAGTCCGGCCCGCTACCTCGACTGCCTCCAGTTCATGCTGGCGCCGTTCCCGACCGGCGGGGACCCGTTCACCGACGGTCGTCCGGCGCGCGCGCCGGACGTGCTGACCAACTCGTGGGGCTGCCCGCCGTTGGAGGGTTGCGACCCGGGGGCCCTGCGCCCGGCCACCGCCGCGCTGGCCGCGGCCGGCATCCTGGTGGTGGCCGCGGCCGGGAACACCGGCCCGTACTGCGGGTCGATCGTGGACGCGCCGGCGCCGTACCCGGACGTGCTCACGGTCGGCGCGGTCGACCGGAACCGCCGGCTCACCGACTTCTCCAGTCGGGGCCCGGCCGGCGGGGCCGACAAGCCCGACCTGGTGGCTCCCGGCGCGGCGGTGCCGTCGGCGTTCCCCGGCGGCGGTTACGCCACCCTGGACGGCACCTCGATGGCGACTCCCCAGGTGGCCGGCGTGGTGGCGTTGATGTGGTCGGCGAACCCGGCGCTGGTCGGCGACCTGGACCGGACCCGGCGGATCCTCGCCGACACGGCCACCCCGGCCTCGGTGCCGGCCGGCGCGCCCTGCGGGGGCACCCGGAACCTGGTCGGCGCGGGCCTGGTCGACGCGTACGCGGCGGTGCGGGCGGCCACCAGCGGTTAGGAACCCTGTCCAATGCCGCGCCGATGACCTAGGGTCGGCGACCATGGACGTGGAGATCGTCGAGCTGGGCCGGGACCGGCTGCCCGAGGTCGTGGACCTCTGCCGGCGGTCGCTCGACCTGCCGGAGGACGCGGCCGAGGCGGCCGCCGTGGTGACCACGGTCGCCGATCGGGCCGCGGCCGACCGGACGGTGCTGCGGCTCGGCGCGGTGCGCGACGGCAGCCTGGTCGGGGTGCTGGTGGGGTCGCTGTCGGCGACCGATCTTCGGCTCGGCCACGTCGACCTGGTCGCGGTGGCCCCGGCGGAACGCCGCCAGGGGGTCGGTGGCGCGCTGCTCGCCGAGGCGGAGGCCCGGCTGGGCGCGCTCGGCGGCGCCGAGCTGCTGCTGGCCGGCAACCCGCCGCACTACGCCTGGCCGGGGATCGACGTGCGCTACACCCCGGCGGTCTGCGCCGCGTCACGGCTCGGCTTCCGGCAGGACCGGACGGCCTGGAACATGACCGCCGAGCTGGCCGAGGGGTCGCCGGCGCTGCGCTCAACGGAGGCCGCCGAGCAGCGGCTGGCCGGGCGGGGTGTGACCGTACGCCGGGCCGGACCGGCGGACCTGCCGGCGTTGGCCGCGTTCGCCCGGGCCACGTTCGGCGGCACCTGGGACGGTGAGCTGGCCGGCTCGCTGGGCCGTCCGGACGCGGGCGCGCACCTGGCCGAGCGGGACGGGGAGATCCTCGGCTTCGCCGCCTGGGGGTCGGCGCGGCCGAGCTGGTTCGGCCCGATGGGCACCGCCCCGGCGGCCGAGGGGTCCGGCATCGGCGGGGTGCTGCTGCGCCGCTGCCTGCGGGACCAGGCGGCGGCCGGGATCGGCGCGGCCCAGATCGGTTGGGTGGGCCCGGTGCCGTTCTACTCCGGGGCGGCGGGCGCCCGGATCGAACGCGTCTTCTTCCTCTACCGGAAAGCCATCAAAGGGGCATAACGGCGTTCACCCTCCACGGCTCCGGCCGAGCCCTACGGTCGGTAGGCAGAAGGAGGCGGTGCATGACCGCGGATGACGAACGGGCCGACGACCCGACCACCGGCCGGCGGCCGACCGGCGAGCTTCCCGGGCAGCTCCCGTTCGACCGGCTCGACGTCGGCGACGCCGAGCAGCTCGCCGAGACGGCCGGGGCCGACCAGCCACCCGTGGAGGAACCTCGGCAACCGGTGGACGAGCCGAGGTGGCTGCCGCCCCCGTACGACCGGGCGCAGAAGCGGCGCAACCAACGCCCGTTGCCCACCTGACGCGTACGCGGAAGGGGGCGGACCGCTGACGCGGCCCGCCCCCTTTCGGCGTACTGGACGGAGCTGGACTCAGAAGTCCATCTCCCCGCCACCCGGGCCAGCCGGGGCGGCCGGGGTCTTCTCCGGCTTGTCCGCCACGACGGCCTCGGTGGTGAGGAACAGCGCGGCGATCGAGGCGGCGTTCTGCAGCGCGGAACGCGTCACCTTGGCCGGGTCGATGATGCCCGCGGCCAGCAGGTCCACGTACTCGCCGGTCGCGGCGTTGAGGCCGTGACCCGGGTCGAGGTTGCGGACCCGCTCGACGACGACGCCACCCTCCATGCCGGCGTTGACGGCGATCTGCCGCAGCGGGGCGTCCAGCGCGATCTTGACGATCTGCGCGCCGGTCGCCTCGTCGCCGGCCAGGTCCAGCTTGTCGAAGGCGGTCTTGCCGGCCTGCACCAGCGCGACGCCACCACCCGGGACGATGCCCTCCTCGACGGCGGCCTTCGCGTTGCGGACGGCGTCCTCGATGCGGTGCTTGCGCTCCTTCAGCTCGACCTCGGTGGCCGCGCCGACCTTGATCACCGCAACACCGCCGGCCAGCTTGGCCAGACGCTCCTGCAGCTTCTCCCGGTCGTAGTCGGAGTCGCTCTTGTCGATCTCGGCCCGGATCTGGTTCACCCGGCCCTGGATCTGCTCGGCGTCGCCGGCACCGTCGACGATGGTGGTCTCGTCCTTGGTCACCACGACCTTGCGGGCGCGGCCCAGCATCTCGAGGCCGGTCGCGTCCAGCTTGAGGCCGACCTCCTCGCTGATGACCTGGCCACCGGTGAGGATGGCGATGTCGGTCAGCATGGCCTTGCGGCGGTCACCGAAGCCCGGCGCCTTGACGGCGACCGACTTGAAGGTGCCCCGGACCTTGTTGACGACCAGGGTGGCGAGAGCCTCGCCCTCCAGGTCCTCGGCGATGATCAGCAGCGGCTTGCCCGACTGCATGACCTTCTCCAGGATCGGGAGCAGGTCCTTCACCGACGAGATCTTGCTGTTGACGATCAGGATGTACGGGTCGTCGAAGACGGCCTCCATACGCTCCGGGTCGGTCATGAAGTAGGCGGAGATGTAGCCCTTGTCGAAGCGCATGCCCTCGGTGAGCTCGAGCTCCAGGCCGAAGGTGTTGCTCTCCTCGACGGTGATGACGCCTTCCTTGCCCACCTTGTCCATCGCCTCGGCGATGATCTCGCCGACGCTGGGGTCGGCGGCGGAGATGGAGGCGGTGGAGGCGATCTGCTCCTTGGTCTCCACGTCCTTGGCGAGCTTGAGCAGCTCCTCCGAGACGTTGGCGACGGCGGCCTCGATGCCCCGCTTCAGGGCCATCGGGTTGGCGCCGGCGGCCACGTTGCGCAGACCCTCACGGACCAGGGCCTGGGCCAGGACGGTCGCCGTCGTCGTGCCGTCACCGGCGACGTCGTCGGTCTTCTTCGCGACCTCCTTGACCAGCTCGGCGCCGATCTTCTCGTACGGGTCCTCGAGCTCGATCTCCTTGGCGATGCTCACACCATCGTTGGTGATGGTGGGGGCACCCCACTTCTTCTCGAGCACGACGTTGCGGCCCTTGGGGCCGAGGGTCACCTTCACGGCGTCGGCGAGCTGGTTCATGCCCCGCTCGAGGCCGCGGCGCGCCTCTTCGTCGAACGCGATCATCTTGGCCATACGGCGTTGTCCTCCTGGACACTCACGGGCCATCCGGATGCCCGGATGGGCCGTCTGGTGTACGCACCTTGGGGACGTCGCCACCTGGCGACGACGACGTCTCCTCGGTCGGGCCGGACAGCCCGCGACGACCGGCCCGTGCCACTCCGGCGCCCCTGGGGCACCGGCGCGGCCGTGGCCCTACCGCCCCGACCTTCTGGCACTCACCGTACGCGAGTGCCAATGACTTGTTTAGCACTCTCCCTAGCCGAGTGCAAGCACGACGGCCCCGCTCAGCCGAGTTCCGCCGCCAGTCGGGCCGCGTTCACCGGGCCTTCCTGCGCTCGCTGTTCGGCGTACGCGACGACCAGCCCGACCAGCTGCGCCAGGTAGGCCGGCGCGGCCAGCGCGGCACCGACCACGGCCAGCGCCACCGCACCGACGGTGGTGCCCGGCGCGCTTGTCGGGTCGGCCCCGAACACCACCCCGCTGACGGTGCTGACCACCAGGTCCAGCACGGTCGCCGCGAGCAGCGCGCACATCACCAGCGCGACCCGGCCCAACACCATGCCGAAGCGTTGGTGGAACATCCGCCAGGCCCGCCCGATCGGCTCCTGCCGCTCGAACAGGTAGACCGGCCCGAACAGGGCGACCGCGAATCCGACGTAGACGCCGGGCAGCAGACAGAGGCAGGCACCCACGGTGATCAGCAGCGAGGCCACGATGGTCCAGCCCCAGAGACCGAGCGCGCGGCGCAGTCCGTACCGGAGGGCCGCCCCGAGACCGGCCGGCTCACCTGCCGCCTGCCGGGCGACCACCCACGTGCCCGCGCCCCAGCCGGCGGCCTGCACCGGGCCGAAGAGCAGCGCGGCGAGCATGACCACGCCGTAGAAGGCGAACACGTGCTCCAGGTAGCCGTCAGGCAGCACCGGCGCGCCGTCCGGCCCGGTCACCGGTTCGTCGGTGGGCACCAGGTAGAGCGAGAGGACCGAAATGATCGCGGCCGGGACGCACTGGGTGAGCAGCACGATCGGCAGCAGCTGACGCCAACTGCGCCGCACCGTACCCGTGCACCTGGCGAACCAGCCGGCGACACCCGCGTGCGGCGGGGTGACCAACGGGTCGTCCGGGTCGACGGCGGGGTACCAGCCGTAGTGGCCGGCGGGCGTCGGCTGGGCCGGGTAGGGCGCGCCGGGCATCGGCTGGCCCGGGTACCCCGGCCCACCGGCCGGCCAACCCCAGCCGGTCGACGGGTCACCCACCGACGGCGACCAGCCGGGTGGAGGCGTGGCACCCTCGGGCCCGGCCCAGCCGGGGGCAGGC
>NZ_CADEAU010000376.1 GCF_902825405.1 Micromonospora maritima
GATCTCGGCGACCGGCTGCCGCTCGGCGCGCCGGCCGGTCCGCCGCCCCCGGTCGACCTCGCCGTCACCCGGCCGGTGCCGGACGAGGTACGGCTGACCGTGCACCCCGGGCCCCGGCACGACTGGTTCGCCCCGGGCGCGCTCGACCTGCTGTGCCGCGACGCGTACACGGTGGGTCCGGACAGCAACCGGGTCGGCGCGCGGCTGGCCGGCGCCGCCCTGCCCCGCGCGAGGGCCGGCGAACTACCCAGCGAAGGGCTGGTGCTCGGCGCGGTGCAGGTGCCGCCGGACGGCCAGCCGCTGGTCTTCCTGGCCGACCACCCCACCACCGGTGGCTACCCGGTCGTCGGGGTGGTGGACGACGTGACCCCGCTCGCCCAGGCCCGCCCAGGGACTACGGTGAGGTTCCATGGACCTCAACGCTGACCTGGGCGAGGGATTCGGCAGCTGGCGGCTCGGCGACGACGAGGCGCTGCTCGGGCTGATCAGCTCCGCGAACGTCGCCTGCGGCTTCCACGCCGGCGACGCGGCCACCATGCACCGGGTCTGCGCCGCCGCCGCCGAACGCGGCGTCGCGGTCGGCGCGCAGGTCGGCTACCGGGACCTCGCCGGCTTCGGCCGGCGACACATCGCGTACGACTTCGCCGAGCTGCGCGACGAGACGATCTACCAACTCGGCGCGCTCGACGCGTTCTGCCGGGTCTACCGCACCCGGGTGCGCTACCTGAAGCCGCACGGCGCGCTCTACCACGCGGCGGCCTGCGACGAGGCGCAGGCCGCCGCGTTGGTGGCGGCGATCAGCGGGTACGACCACGAACTGCCGGTGCTCTGCCAACCCGGCTCGGTGCTCGCCCAGCTCGCGGTCGGCGCCGGCCTGCGGGTGGTGGCCGAGGGCTTCGCCGACCGCAACTACCTGCCCAACGGCACGCTGGTGCCGCGGAGCGCCCCGAACGCGATGGTGACCGACCCGGACCAGGTCGCGGCCCGGGCGGTGCGGATGGCGGTCGAGCGGACCGTGGTCGCGGTCGACGGCTCCGTGGTTCCCTGCCCGGTCGAGTCGATCTGCCTGCACGGGGACACGCCGGGGGCGGTGCGGTGCGCGGAGCTGGTGCGGGCGGCGCTCGTCGACGCGGGGGTCACGCTCACCCCGTTCGCGTGAAAGGAGGGGCCCCCTGTTAACGCATCCGGTAGAGGAGGGGGCCCCTGTTAACCACCCGAGGCTCAGGACTCGTCGAGGCCGCGCAGCACCAGCGGGAGGCGGGTGGCGCCACCGGCGACCACCCGCACCGGTACGCCCCAGTCCTGCCGGGTCAGGTGGCAGGCGGCGTGCTCGACGTCGGCGTCGCAGGTCGCCGCCTGGGCGGTCACCTGCAACACGCCCTGCGCCACGTTCCCGTCGACCACCAGCCGGCGGGACAGGTCGGTGCTCGTGCCCGCCCCCTCCACCAGCAGTTCCGGCGGGGACGCCGACACCACCAGCCGGGTCGACGGCCCGTACGTCTCGTCGAGCTTCTGCCCCGGCGCCGGCGTGAAGATCACGTCGAGCGTCAGCTCGCCGGCGGTCACGTCCGTGGGCTTGCGCTCCAGCCGGTGGCGCGGACCCTGCACCGTGCTCGCGCCCGCCGCGGTCAACGCGCCCGGCGCCAGGCGGGTCAGCCGGTGCGCGGCCGACTCGACCACCAGCACCTCGCCGTCGGTGGTGAGCACCAGGTCGCTCGGCTCGGCCAGCCCGTCGGCCACGGTGCCCACCTGACCGGTCTCCGGGTCGAAGCGGCGCACCGCCCCGTTGTACGTGTCCGCGACCAGCACCGAGCCGTCGGGCAGCGCGCACACCCCCAGCGGGTGCTGGAGCAGCGCCTGGTCGGCCGGGCCGTCGACGTGCCCGAAGTCGAACAGGCCCTGCCCCACGGCGGTGTGCATCTCACCGGCCTCGACCCAGCGAACCGCGCTGGTCTCACTGTCGGCGATCCAGAGCCGGGCCCCGTCGGCCGAGACGGCCAACCCGGACGGCTGCGCCATCCAGACGTCCGGCAGCGGCCCGTCCCGCAGCGCCTCGACCGTGGTGCCGGCGTACATGCCGGCGGTCCGCTTGATCGGGTCGAACCACCAGAGCTGGTGGATGCCGGCCATCGCCACGACCACCCGGTCGTCGTACCAGGCGACGTCCCAGGGGGAGGAGAGGTCGACCGAACGCGCGTCGTGCGCGTGGTCGTCGACGGTCGAGCGCCACTGCCGCCCGGTGCCGGCCACGGTGACCACCTCGCCGGTCTCCAGCCGTACGCCGCGCAGCAGGTGGTTGACCGTGTCCGCGACGACCAGGTCGTAGCCGGCGACCTCGGCCACGTGCGGCGGCAGCAGGCAGAGGCCCTGCGGCTCGGCGAACGTCGCGCCCTCCGCCGGGCCGTCGGTGCGGCCACGGGTGCCGGTGCCGATCCGGCGGACCACGGTCTCCGCGTCCGGGGCCAGCTCGACCAGGGAGTGTCGGGCGGAGTCCGAGACCAGCAGGTTGCCGCCGTCGAGCGGCACCGCCTTGCCGGGGAAGCGCAGCGCCGTCTCCGGCTCGGCGGGCGGCACGTACGGGCCCTCGCCCCGGTGCAGCGTGCCCTTCGCCTCGTGCGTGGCGATCAGGTCGTCGACCAGCCGGGCCAGGCCCTCGGCGTGCCCCTCACCGGCCATCGTGGCGACCACGTAGCCCTCGGGATCGACCACCGAGAGCGTCGGCCACGCCTTGGCGGCGTACTGCTGCCACATGTCCATCTCGGGATCGTCGAGGACGGGGTGGTGCACGCCGTACCGCTCGACGGCCGCGGCCAGCGCGTCCGGGTCCTTCTCGTGCTCGAACTTCGGTGAGTGCACCCCGATCACGACCAGCACGTCGCCGTACTTCTCCTCGAGCGGGCGCAGCTCGTCGAGCACGTGCAGGCAGTTGATGCAGCAGAACGTCCAAAAATCGAGGACGACTATACGACCTCGAAGGTCCCGCAATGTCAGATTTCGTCCGCCTGTGTTGAGCCAGGCTCGGCCGCGAAGTTCGGGCGCTCGTACGCGGGGCGAGGTAGCCATGTGCCAACCCTCCCACGGCGTCGCCGAGAGAGGCGCGGGGGATCGGTCAACGTGATGCGGCGAACGGCACTATCTCCCAAGGGGGAGAGACGGGCCGGGCGGGCGGTTCGGTGGCGCGCAGGTCGGTGTCGACGTGGCGCGGGCCGGGTGCCATGCTGGCGGTGTGAGCGAGCTAACCCGGGACGAACTGCTTGCCCTCCTGCGCGTTGTCATGCCGATTCAGGCCGAGGTGATGTTGAACCGGCTCGGCGACAAGGCGGTGCGCAAGATGGCCGACGCCTTCGGGGACTTTGAAGAGCTGTCTTCGGTGGCGCCGGACTCCGCTCGCGTCATCCAAGGGCTTGAAAGGCTCAACCACCGCTTGCGGCTGGCGATGGGTGAGCCGGTGCTACCGGACGATGCCCGGCCACTCAGGTGACCGGGCATCGCGCTCAGTTCGGGGTTACCGCTGGCGGAGTCCCCCGCCGCCGCCCGAGGCGGACAGGGTGACGCAGTCGTAGTCCGAGGCGGTGACCTTCGCGGTGTTGCCATTGGACGAGACGTAGTAGTAGGCGAAGCCGATCGTGTCCACGCAGATCCGAACGGTGCTGGTGGCGGGCCAGCGCGCGGCGTAGGTCGGGCCGGTCCGCTCGCAACTGCTGATCGCGCCCGTCGCGCCCGTGCACGAGTTGCTGCCGGTCTTGACGATCGTCCCGGAGTTGTTGCGGATCTTCCATTCCAGGTTGAGCTTCCGGTACGCCTGGTTGCTCGTGGCCCAGCCGTTCATCAGGCCAGAGGTGTAGACGTTGGCGTCGCAGATCTTCACGCCGCTCTGGACGGCGCAAGAGGGCGTGCCCTGGTAGATCGTGCCGTACACGTTCCCGGCGGCCGGTGCGGGCCAGGTGGAGAACGGCGACGGCTTCACGGCGGCCGACGCGGAGCCGGCCATCAGTGACAGCGCCGCGATGCAGACGGCCATTCCGGTGACGGCGGCTCGCATCAGTCGCGCGAATGTGCGGAGCGTGCTGTGGGGGTGCATAGAAAGCCCTTCTGTGCTCTTGCTGCGCATGGGGATTCCTTCTTCGCGTTGCATGCTGGTCGGGCCTGGGAGCCTGCGTGCGAGGCCGAGACCGGCGGCCCGCGCTCCCTCGACAAAATTGGCTGCGCCATCAGGACCGGCCCGTGATCGAACGCCGGAAGGGGCCCCACGCCACGAAGCGCTCGAACATCTCGGGCGGGCTCAGCCCGTAGTGCGGGTTCAGGTGATAAAGGTCCCGCATTGCCTCGAACATCAGCCCGGCCAGGTAGATCGACAAGCCCGGCGGGTTCTCGTCGTACCATGGCTGACCTGACCGGCGCACAGTGGCGCAAGAGCACCCGTAGCAGCTCCAACGGCGGCGACTGCGTCGAGGTCGCAGACAACCTTTCCGGCGTAGTCGGCGTCCGGGACTCCAAGGACCCGACCGGGCCGGCGCTGGTCTTCGCGCCGCAGTCCTGGCGGGCGTTTCTTGCCCAGGTCACCGAGGGCGACTGACCGCAGACATGCGAAAGCGCCCGTCCCCAACTGGGGGCGGGCGCTTTCGCGTGGGGCGCTCAGCCTTCGGCCAAGCGACTGGCACTACTCCCCGGGGACGCCCCAGTGAACGGACGCACGCCGGGCAACGGGGAGCGCCCGCCCCCGGGTGGGGACGGGCGCTCCGGGAGTACGGGTTACTGACCGGCCGGCTTCAGGCAGAGCACCCGGTTGGTGCCGCCGCCCTGGAGGTCGACCGTGGGCTGGGACAGGTCGGCGCACTTGTCCTTGTTGTCCACCTTCGACACGACGGTGAACGCGCCCGGCTCGCCGCAGTCCGCGGCCACCGCGCTCTCGCCCGACTGCTTGATGCAGGAGCCGACCGCCGGGTCGAAGCCCGCCGGCTTGTCGTCACCGACCTTGCCGAGCAGGGTGAGCAGGCCGAGCGGCACGGCGAGGATGAGCACGGCCGCGATCAGCACGGCGGCCAGCACCCGGCCGTTGCGCACCTTCGGCGTGGGCGCCTCGGTCTTCGGCTCGGCGTCCGGCTTGAACGCGTCGAACCGGCCCTGGTCCTGGTCGCCGGAGGGGCCGTCCGGCGACCAGGCCGGCGGGACAGCTCCGCCACGATCCGCTCGCCGAGCTGGTCGATCCGCTCCCGGTCCGGCGCCTTGACCGCGATGCCGTCGATCCGCTGG
>NZ_CADEAU010000377.1 GCF_902825405.1 Micromonospora maritima
GTCCTCGATCGCGGCGGGCAGGGCGGGCGCCGGCAGCACGCCGCTGTCCACCACGGGAGCGGCCTCCTCGTCGGCGCGTACCGCCCGCCACCAGCGGGACCGGCCGGACCGGGGCGCCAGCACCAGCACCGCCACGTCGGCCAGCGTCGGCACGGCCAACCGCACCACGGCGGCGGCGGCGCGGTCGGGGTGCAGCGGGTTGCCGAGCTTCTCGCCGACCACGGCGAGGAAGGACGAACGGGCCCGCTCGGCGAGCAGCGCGTCGGCCCGGCTGACGCTCTCGGTGACGTCCTCGACGTACCAGCAGCGCCGGGCGTGGGAGAGCGGGACGGGACGCAGGCGCAACCGGCGCCCGTGGTGGGTGATCTCGGCCGGCGCGTCGCCGGCCAGCGGCGCCATCCCGGTGGCGGCCAGCACCGCGCCGGGCACGGCCTCGGGGACGAGACGCTCCGCCACCGGGCTGACGTGCCGGACCACCCCGTCGGCGGCACAGACGATGAGGCCCTCGCGGAAGTGTTCGACCACCTCGGACCAGTCCGGGACGGTGAGGCCACGGTCGGGCGACAGCGGCGGCAGGGCGGCCGTGTCCGGAGCGGCGGCGGACCACGCCGGGGGCCGTGCGGCACTCGACGTGGAGATCCGTCCGTCGCCCGGGTCGGTACCCCTGACGTCGGCAGCAGTCACCAGCTGAGCCCCACTCTCCTCGTCGACACCCGCGGGACACCGAAACGGGTCCCTGTGGTCAAATCTCCTCGCCCCACCCTACGCCGGTATGCCGGGACCGCCACCTGGCGTCGTGGTCGGCGGGGCGGACGCGGCACCGAGCGGGCACGGTCCGGGGTTGTTACGATCCGAATGTTTCCTGCCCGACCGGCAGCCTGCGGAAAGGCGTGATGGTGGTTCCTCAACGGAGAAAGCCCGAGGCGACACCGCTGAGCATCTCCGTCGACCGCTCCGACCCGTCCGTCCCGGTCGTCCGGGTCGGCGGCGACCTGGCCTACGCCACCGCGGGGCCGCTGCGGGCCGAGGTCGACCGGCTGCTCGCCGAGCGTCCCCACGCCCTGGTGCTGGACTTCGGCGACCTGATCTTCCTGGACAGCACCGGCTTGTCCGTGATCGTGCACGCGTGGCGCGAGGGACAGCGCGCGGGCACCGCCATCGAACTCCGCGCGGTTCCCCGCTTCCTGGAGACGATTCTCGACATGACGGGGGTCACCGGCCTGCTGGAGCGCCCGCCGGTCGACGGCCGCTCCGGGCAGCAGACGTCCGACTCGACCGCCTCGGCGTGACCCCGGGGGTTTCCCGCTCACCCCGGACTGGGAACATGGAGCCGTGCCCGCCCAGCTGTTGACCATCGAGGTGGACCGGCTCGACGCCGGGTCCGCCCGTCTGCGGCTCTCCGGCGAGCTGGACTTCGACACCGCGCCCGAGCTCGTCGAGGCCGCCGCCCGGCTGCGCCGCGACGGCCACCAGGAGTTGGAACTCGACTTCGCGGGTGTGGTGCTGTGCGACTCCTCCGGCCTGAGCGCACTCGTGGTGATCCACCGTGCCGGCACCGGCGCGGTCCGCCTGCGACACATGAACCCGCAGGTCCGGCAGCTGCTGGACCGCACCGGTCTGGCCGAGCTCCTGGCCGCCCCACCCCGCGGGGTGACCCGCGAGGCCCGCGAGGCGGGCTGAACGGCCGGTCCGCCCGCGAGGCGGGACGGGCCCGCGCCGGTCCGGCGGGGAGGGGTGGCCCCCGACCCTGGGACCAGGGGTCGGGGGCCGGGAGGATGGCTCAGGCGGCGGGCGTGGCCTGCAGGCGCGGCCCGCTCTCGCGCGACTCCCCCATGACCGGGGGCTCGACGTCCTCCGGCGCGCCGGAATCGGGCGTCTGGAACAGGTAACGGACGAAGTCCCCGGCCTCGTCGTCGTCGGCGCCGGGCCACTGCCCGACGCAGTCGACGCCGACCACCTCGCGGCCGCTGCCGTCGCTGCTCTCCAGCAGGGCCCAGAGGGTCACCGGGTAGCACCGGGTCAGGTCCGGGCCGATCCGCCAGCGGGCGTACCAGCCGGGACGGGCGGGGACGATCTCCACGATCTGCTTCATGACGACCTGCCCTTCCGCGTGCGTCGGAAGTTGTCCGGTCCACCCCGATCCTGGATCCGCACCGGGTGAGCGCTCCTCACCCGCAGCGAGTGAAGCGGCCCCGACGGTCGAGGCCCGTTAGCTTCCCGGCAGCGCCGGGAAGGCGACCGGCGCAAGCGCAACCGACCAGGAACGAGGTGCGACGATGCGCAAGCAGATGGAGGGCGACAACCAGCGCCGCCGGGCCCTGGCCCGGCAGGCCCGGGAACAGGGCCGCAGCGCGAGCCAGACCGGCGCCAGCCTGAGCGCGTCCAAGCAGGTCACCTCGCTGGACCAGCACGACCGGTCCGGCCCGCCGCCGGCCGGCCGGCACAAGCCGGACAGCACGCGCGGCGGTCCCGCGCCGCCGGCGGTGGGGGTGGCGGAACGTCCCCGCCCGCTGCCGGATCCGCAGCCGCCCCGGGTGGCGTCGCTCGGGTACCGGGATCTCGTCGACGACGTGAGCCGCCGCGCCGGGGTGGACTTCGCCGAGGCGAAGGTCGCCGCCGAGGCCACCGTGCTCGCGCTGGCCTGGGCGCTCGGCGACGCCGAACGGGAGCGGCTGCTCGCGGCCGTGCCGGTGAAGCTGCACGACGTGGTGCCGGTGGACGGCATCGAGCGGCGCCAGGACCTGCCGGGCTTCCTGGCCGAGGTCGGACGGCGTAGCCGGCTCACCCCGGAGCAGGCCAGGTACCAGGCGGAGGCGACGCTGGCCGCGATCTCCGACGCCGACGCCGAGCTGGTCGAGTCGCTGCGCGTACCGGACGGGTTGCGGGACCTGCTCGCGCCTGCCGAGTACGGCGGTGGCCTGGTGGGGGCGTCGTCGGCCACCGCCCCGCTGACCGACGCGGAGCTGCGGGACGCGCTCGCCACGCTGCCCTACTGGTCCAGCGACCGGCGGGCGCTGGTCCGCACCATCGAGTTGCCCGGCGGCAACCTGGACCGGGTGCTCGACCGGCTGGACCAGCTCAAGGTCGAGGTCGGGCGCGGTCCGCAGATCGGTCGGCCCGACCCGGACAGCGCCGTGCTCACCGTCCGGACCCAGCAGGTCGACGGCGTGACGGCCGCCGACGTGGACCTGGCCCAGCGGGTCGACGACGCGATCGACGAGGCCGGCGCCGGGATGGCCGCCGGCTGAGGTGCAAGGAGGGGCCCCCGCTTAACGCCTCCGGTATAGGCGGGGGCCCCGCTTGACACCCGTGCGCCCGGGCCGGGCCGTCGCCCGGTACCGTGTCCCGCCGTGGAGCGCGACGCCGAGGCCCTGGAGATCGTCGTGGACCCGGCGAGGCCCACCGGCCGTACGCTGCTCGCCGACGGTGTCGAACAGTCCTACGTGGACGTGGTGGACCCGCGGCACCTGCACTTCGAGTACGTCCGACGGATCGCCGCCGTGATCGACCTGGCCGCGCCGTCCGGTCAGCCGCTGCACGCCCTGCACCTGGGCGGCGGCGCGCTCACACTCCCGCGCTGGCTGGCCGCCACCCGACCGGGCTCGCCGCAGCGGGTGGTCGAGCGTGACCCGGGCGTGGTCGAGCTGGTCCGGGGGACACTGCCCGGGGTGCCGCCGGAGGTGGTGGTCGCGCTCGGCGACGCCCGGGACGCGGTCACCGACGCGCCCGCCGCGACGTACGACGTGGTGGTGGCCGACGTCTACCGGGCCGCGGTGATGCCCCCGCACCTGGCGGCCGTGGAGTTCGCCACCGAGGTCGCCCGGGTGCTCCGCCCGGACGGTGTCTACCTGGTGAACCTGACCGACCTGCCGCCCCTGGCGCACACCCGCGCGCAGGTGGCCACGCTGCGGGCGGTATTCGCCGACGTCTGCCTGCTCACCGACCGGCGGATGCTGCGGGGCCGACGCTACGGCAACGTGGTGCTGGCCGGCGCGCTCCGCCCGGACCGGTTGCCGGTACGCCGCCTCGCCGCCCGGGTCGCCGCCGATCCGGTGCCCGGCAGGACGCTGCACGCGGCGGCGCTGGACGCGTTCGCCGGCGGCGCGCTCCCGGTCCGCGACACCCACCGGCACTGAGAGGGTTTTCGCACCGGCACGGCGGGTAGGCGCGCCGGATGAGCGTCGCCGACGACCGCTCCACCGCCCGCCGGACGCTGATCGTGATCGGTTTGGTGCTGGCCACCGTGGTCGGGCTGACGCTGGTCTGGGCCACCCGTCGGGTGCTGGTCTGGGGCCTGGTCGCGGCGTTTCTCGCGGTCGCGCTCAAGCCGCTGGTGGACCGGCTCCAGCGCCGGGTGCGGCGCCGGGCACTGGCCACGCTGCTCGTGTTCCTGGCCACGTTCGTGCTGCTCGCCACGCTGGGCGCGCTGATCGTGCTGCCGTTGCTCGACGAGGTGGGCCGGTTCGCCGACCGGGCGCCGGAGCTGGTGCGCGAGGCCCAGGCCGGGCGGGGGCCGGTCGGCCGGCTGCTGGAGCGCCTGCACCTGCTCCGCTACGCCGAACCCGGCCAGCTGCGCCGCTACGGCGACAAGCTCGGCGAACCGACGGTCGGGCTGGTCCGCGGCGTGGCCCAGGCCGTCGCCGCCGTGGTCACGATCGTGGTGCTGGCGTACCTGATGGTGCTGGAGGCCCCCCGGATCGTGGCCGCCACGCTGCGCCTGGTCGGCGACGGACCGGCGCAGCGGTTGCGGCGCATCGGCCGCGACACGTCCCGGATCGTCACCGGCTACCTGAGCGGCAACCTGCTGATCAGCGTGATCTGCGGAGGGCTCACCTTCGTCGTGCTCTTCGTCCTCGGCGTCCCGTTCGCCGCGGTGATCGCCCTGGTGGTCGCGCTGGCCGACCTGATCCCGCTGGTCGGCGCAACGCTGGGCGCGATCGTCGCGGCCGGCGCGGGGTTCGTGCACTCCCCCACCGCCGGCGTGGTCGTGCTGGTGTTCTTCGTGGTCTACCAGCAGGTGGAGAACCACCTGCTGCAACCGGTCATCATGGCCCGCGCGGTCCGGCTCAACCCGTTGACCGTGCTGGTCAGCGTCCTGCTCGCCGCTGAGCTGGCCGGGCTGGTCGGGGCGCTGCTGGCGATCCCGGCGGCCGGCGTCGTGCAGGTGCTGCTGCGGGAGTTCGTCCCGGCCGGCCGGCAGGCGCTGCCCCCGCCGGCCGACGACCGGCCACCG
>NZ_CADEAU010000378.1 GCF_902825405.1 Micromonospora maritima
GTCCGCGCGGGCGACGGGTGGCGGGGGAGCGGTCGGTGAGCGGCGGCCTGCTGGTCGCCGGCACCACCTCCGACGCCGGCAAGAGCGTGGTCACCGCCGGCATCTGCCGCTGGCTGCGCCGCCGGGGCGTCCGGGTCGCCCCGTTCAAGGCGCAGAACATGTCCAACAACTCCGCGGTCGTGGTCGGGCCGGACGGCCGTGGCGGCGAACTGGGCCGGGCCCAGGCGATGCAGGCCGCCGCCTGCGGGCTCGTCCCCGACCTGCGCTTCAACCCGGTGCTGCTCAAGCCGGGCAGCGACCTCGCCAGCCAGGTGGTGCTGCTCGGCGCGGCGGTCGACACGGTCACCGCCGGCAACTTCCACACGCTGCGGCCCCGGCTCGCCGCCACGGCGTACGCGGCGCTGGCCGAGCTGCGGTCCGAGTACGACGTGGTGATCTGCGAGGGCGCGGGCAGCCCGGCCGAGATCAACCTGCGCGCGGGCGACTACGTCAACCTGGGGCTGGCCCGGCAGGCCGGGCTGCCGACGGTCGTGGTCGGCGACATCGACCGGGGCGGGGTGTTCGCCTCGATGTTCGGCACGGTCGCGCTGCTCGACGCCGCCGACCAGGCGCTCGTCGCCGGCTTCGTGATCAACAAGTTCCGCGGCGACCTCGGGCTGCTCCGACCCGGGCTCGACATGCTGCGCCAGGTCACCGGCCGTCCGACGTACGGGGTGCTGCCCTGGGCGCTCGACCTGTGGCTGGACGCGGAGGACTCGCTTGCCTACGGCCGGGTGCTCGGCCGGCCGGCGGCGCCGCGGGGCACCGACTGGCTGGACGTGGCGGTGGTCCGACTGCCCCGGATCAGCAACGCCACCGACGTCGAGGCGCTCGCCACCGAGCCGGGCGTCCGGGTCCGGCTGACCGTCGAACCGGCCGAGCTGGCCGCCGCCGACCTGGTGGTGCTCCCGGGCTCCAAGTCCACCGTCGCCGACCTGGCCTGGCTGCGCGAGACCGGCCTGGCCGACGCAATCCGCGCGCACGCCGCCGCGGGTCGGCCGCTGCTCGGCATCTGCGGCGGCTTCCAGATGCTGGCCCGGGCCGTCCACGACCAGGTGGAGAGCCGCCGGGGCAGCGTTCCCGGCCTCGGGCTGCTCCCCGTCGAGATCACCTTCGACGAGCGCAAGACGGTGCGCCGTGCGGCCGGCACCGCCGCGGGCGACGTGCCGGTCCACGGCTACGAGATCCACCACGGACGGGTCTCGGCCGCGGACCCGGGTCTGCCGCCGCTGCTGCGCCACGCCGACGGCACCGGCGAGGGGGCCCGGCTCGGCGCGGTGTACGGCACCCACTGGCACGGCACGTTCGAGTCCGACGCGTTCCGCCGCCGCTTCCTCACCGAGGTCGCCGGGGCGGCCGGGCGGACCGGCTTCAAGGTCGCGCCGGACACCTCGTTCGCCGCCGCCCGGGAACGGACGCTGGACCTGCTCGGCGACCTCGTCGAGGAGCACCTCGACACGGACGCGCTCTGGCGGCTGATCGAGTCCGGCCCACCACCGGGTCTGCCGTTCGTGCCGCCCGGTGCGCCGGTGACCCGGTGACCCGGTGACCGTAGGGTCCCGGCGCGGACCGGTCGGCGCTGCTCAGTGGCGCACGTCGGCCGGCCGGTCGGACATCGGCAGCCCGGCCTCCCGCCAGCCCTGCACCCCGCCGATCATGTCGGTCGCCTGCCGCAGGCCCAGCGTCTGCAGGCTGGCCGCGGCCAGGCTGGAGCTGTAGCCCTCCCGGCAGACCACCACGATCTCGCGGTCGTACCCGGTCGCCTCCGGGATGCGCCAGGCGCTGGCCGGGTCGAGTCGCCACTCCAGCACGGTGCGGTCGATGACGATCGCGCCGGGCAGCTCACCCTCCTCGCGGCGCTGCGCCTCGGTACGCGTGTCGATGAGCAGTGCGCCGCCGCGGACCGCCTCGACGGCCTCGTGCGGGGTGAGCCGGCGGAGACCGGCGCGGGCCTGTTCCAGGAGGGCGTCGACGCCCGGACACATCACGTCATGGAGCACCCCCCGATGATGCCCAGGGTGCCGCCGCGCCGCCCGGTGAACGGGCCCGCCCGGGTCGCAGGATCCAGCGGACGGGGGAACGTTAGCGTCGGTCGGGTGAACGTGGCGGTGGTCGAGGCGTACGCGGGTCTGGCCGGGCGGGTGCTGGCCGGGCCGGCGCGGCTGGGGCGTACCCGACTGGTGGCCGTCGACGGGCCGAGCGGCGCGGGCAAGAGCGTGTTCGCGACGCGCCTCGCGGACGCCCTCGCGGCGCGGACCGGCGGGGCCCGGCCGCCGCTGGTCCGCACCGACGACCTGCTCGACGGTTGGGACGACCAGCTCACCTTCTGGACCCGGCTGGAGGAGTGGGTGCTCGGGCCGGTGCGGGCCGGGCGGCCGGGCGGCTACCGGCGGTACAGCTGGGTCCGTCGCCGCTTCCTGGACCGGGTGACGGCGGTGCCGGCCGCGCCGGTGCTGCTGGTGGAGGGCGTGAGCGCCGCGCGTGCCCTGGTGCGCCCCGAGCTGACGCTGTCGGTGCTGGTCACCGCGCCGGCCGAACTGCGGCTGTCCCGCGCGCTGGCCCGCGACGGCGCGCAGGTCCTGCCCGAGCTGCGGCGCTGGCACGCCGGGGAACGGGCGCACTTCGCCGCCGACGGTACGGTGGCCGCGGTGGACCTGGTCGTCGACGGCGCGCCGGCGGTGCCGCACGACCCGGACCGGTACTACGTGCGGTTCGGCCGGCGACCGGGCTCGGACGTCGTCGTCGGGTAAGGCCGGCATACGATTCCGGTCATGACCTCACCGATCATCTCCGAGTCCGAGGTGCGGGCCGCCGTCGAGCGCGAACTGCCCGGCGTCCGTGCCGACCTCGAGCGACTCGTCCGTATCCCGGGCATCGCCTTCGAGGGCTTCGACCACTCGCACGTGGAGCGTTCCGCCGAGGCGGTGGCCGAGCTGCTGCGCGGCTGCGGCCTGGACACCCGGATCGTCCGCTCGGGCGGCCAGCCGGCGGTGATCGGGACGAAGGCGGCCCCGCCCGGCGCGCCCACGGTGCTGCTCTACGCGCACCACGACGTGCAGCCGGTCGGCGACCTGTCGCTGTGGGAGTCGGACCCGTTCGAGCCGGTGGAGCGCGACGGTCGCCTCTACGGCCGGGGCGCCGCCGACGACAAGGCGGGCATCATGGCGCACGTCGCCGCGCTGCGCGCGTTCGGTGACCAGCTCCCGGTCGGCGTGGTGCTCTTCATCGAGGGCGAGGAGGAGTACGGCTCGGACTCGCTGGAGCGGCTGCTCGACGAGCACCGCGACGAGCTGGCGTCGGACGTCATCGTGATCGCCGACTCCGCCAACTGGGACGTCGGGGTGCCGGCGCTGACCACCTCGCTGCGCGGCATCGTGAACTGCTTCGTCGAGGTGCGCACGCTGGAGCACGCGGTGCACAGCGGCATGTTCGGCGGAGCCGTGCCGGACGCGCTCACCGCGCTGGTGAAGCTGCTCGGCACGCTGCACGACGACGCCGGTGACGTGGCGGTGGAGGGGCTGGCCGCCCGCGAGGGCGCCAGCGTCGACTACCCGGAGGACCGGTTCCGCGTCGAGGCCGGCCTGGTCGACGGCGCGCGGCTGTTCGGCACCGGGCGGATCACCGACCGGCTCTGGACCAAGCCGGCGCTGGCGATCCTGGGCGTCGACGCGCCGTCCACCGGCGAGGCCCCGAACGCGCTGGTGCCGTCCGCCAAGGCCAAGCTGAGCGTGCGGCTGGCCCCGGGCGACGACCCGAAGAAGGCGTACGCGGCGC
The DNA here is from genome assembly GCF_902825405.1 of Micromonospora maritima. Taxonomy (GTDB): domain Bacteria; phylum Actinomycetota; class Actinomycetes; order Mycobacteriales; family Micromonosporaceae; genus Micromonospora; species Micromonospora maritima. The sequence goes on from NZ_CADEAU010000378.1 coordinate 3,814, forward strand.
TGACCGCGCACCTGGAGCGGCACGCGCCGTGGGGCGCGCGGGTGACGGTGACGTTCGAGCACGACGGCTCGCCCTGCGTCATCGACGCCACCGGCCCGATGTTCGACGCGGCCCGTGCGGCGTTCCGGGGTGCCTGGGACGGCACCGACCCGGTGGACATCGGGGTGGGTGGCTCGATTCCGTTCATCGCCACGTTCCAGGAGATGTTTCCGCGGGCGGCGATCCTGGTGACCGGCGTGGAGGACCCGCACGCCCGGGCGCACGGGCCGAACGAGAGCCTGCACCTGGGCGAGTTCGCCCGGGTCTGCCTGGCCGAGGCGCTGCTGCTGGCGAAGGTGGCCGAGACGGGCCGCGCCTGATTCGGTCGTCGGGACGACGTCGTCACACGGCGTGACGGTCCGGGAACGGGACAATGGTCGCGAGCGACATACCACTGGGTCATATCTATGCCGCTGAGGCATGTCGCTCGCACCGGCTCTCGTGTTCTCCGACGACACGCCCGGCTTCGAAACCGTAACTTCGGGGTGGATGTCGGAGTTTGCGGTGTGTCGGCCGGCGGGGTGTTATAGTCTTTCGAACATGCGTACGAACGACGAGATGGTGCGGCTCCAGGCCGCCGTCCGTGCTCTGGGGGACGTCGACGTCTCCGCGTGGCCCGAGGCCACGCTCAAGGAACAGCTCGGTGAGCTCTCCGCCACGCTTGTCACTCTCGACGCGCTGCTGACCCGGGTCGCCGACGGCGTGCGCGGGCGCGGCCTGCGCGTCGAGGAGCCGGTCTCGGCCTGACCTCCAGGGGTCCCGGAGCGATCCGGGCCCGTCCCCGGGCGCGCGGCCCGGCGACCGGCACGCCCGGGTCGTCGCGTCCGAGCTTCCGGCGGCCCGGCGCCACCCGTGCGGTGCGCCGGGCCGTCGGAAGCGCCCCGCTGTCACAGGTGACTGGCAGGATGTGGACGTGCGTTTCGCGGAGCTGGCGGCCACCTCGGCCGCGGTCGGCGCCACCGGCGGCCGTCGGGCCAAGGTGGAGCTGCTGGCCGCCGCGTTGCGCGCGCTCGATCCTGGCGAGATCCCGGCCGGCGCCGGCTACCTCGCCGGCGAGCTGCGCCAGCGCCAGACCGGTGTCGGTTGGGCGGGTCTGCGTGACCTGCCCCCACCGGCGGCCGAGCCCACGCTGACCGTGGCCGGGGTCGACGCGGCGGTCGAGGAGATCTCCCGGGTCGGCGGCACGGGTTCCCAGGCGCGGCGGCGGGACCTGGTCGGTCGGCTCTTCGCCGCGGCGACCGTCGACGAGCAACGCCTGCTGGTCGGCCTGTTCCGGGGTGAGCTGCGCCAGGGCGCACAGGCCGGCCTGCTCGCCGAGGCGGTGGCCCGGGCCGCCGAGGTGCCGGTCACCACCGTCCGGCGCGCGCTGCTGCTCGCCG
>NZ_CADEAU010000379.1 GCF_902825405.1 Micromonospora maritima
CCCACGCCGAACTGCACCGCGCCGAGCAGGGCGGAGGCGGTGCCGGCCGCCTCGCCGTGCCGGGACAGCGCCAGCGCCGGGGCGTTCGGCATCGCCAGGCCGGCCGCCGCCAGCACCACCCACAACGACACCAGGAGGGCGGGCAGCCCACCGAGACCCGTCGCGGCGAAGGCCACCAGGGCCAGCCCCGCCAGGGTCCCCACGCCCAGCGAGGCGACGAGGATCCGCTGCGGCGGATGGCGGCGCAGCAGCCGCACGTTGTACTGGGTGGCGCCGATCAGCCCCACGGCGCCCGCCCCGAACGCCAGCCCGAACTGCTGCTCGTCCAGCCCGTACCCCTGTTGCAGGACGAAGGACGAGCCGGCCACGTACGCGAACAGCGCCGCCATGGCCAGGCCGGCGACCAGGACCAGGCCGACGAAGACGCGGTCGCGCAGCAACGACCCGTACAGGCTCACGGTGGCGACCAGGCCGCCGCGGCGGCGGCGCGCGGGCGGCAGCGTCTCCGGCAGGCCGATCGCCGCGACCGCGACGAGCAGGACGCCGAAGACGGCCAGGGTCACGAAGACCCCCCGCCAGTCCGTCCACCGCAGCACGCCGCCGCCGAGGGTCGGGGCGAGGACCGGCGCCGCGCCCATCACCAGCAGCAGCCGGGAGAGCAGGGTGGCGAACGCCGTCCCGCTGAACAGGTCCCGGACCACCGCCATCGCCACCACCGTCGTGGCGGCGACGCCGAGGCCCTGCACCACCCGCAGCACGCCGAGGACGGCGACGTCCGGCGCCACCACGCAGAGCGCCGACGCCACCACGTGCAGCGCCAGGCCGGCGACCAGCGGGCGGCGTCGTCCGACGGCGTCCGAGAGCGGCCCGATCAGGAGCTGGCCGAGGGCGAGGCCGGCGAGCGTGCCGGTGAGCGTCAGCTGGACCGCCGCCGAGGTGGTCGCGAAGTCGGCGACGATCGCGGGCAGCGCGGGCAGGTACATGTCGATCGTCAGCGGACCGATCGCGATGAGCGAGCCGAGGACCAGCACGAGCCGCAGCCGCTGCCCCCGGCTCATCAGGTCACCTGGCGTCGGCGCGGGAGTCGTCCGATCAGGCAGGACATCGGTCATCGGAGGACCTCCGCCCGGTCAGGGCGCGGCGGGGTGGAGCACGGTGCGACAGTCACACCTGGGTTCAAATCCCCGTCGCCCGGGCTGATTCCCCCTCCGCCCAGAGGTAACGGGCGTCACACCCGGTCCTCCCGGCCGGATCCGCGCCACCCGTCGGCGTACCCGGCGACCCGGGCGGCCAGGTCCGGGTCGGTCGCGGCGACGTCGTTGACCAAGCAGTACGTGTGGGTGAACCCGCGGTAGTAGGCCACCGGGGCGTCCCGCCACCCCTGGCCGCCTTCTCCCTTGATCAGCGGCCCGGATCGGACCGGCTGGTCCAGACCTTCTCCGGAGAAGGTGATCTGGGCGACCCCTGCCCGGCGCGGGACACGGCCGTCGGTTCGGCGCGCAGCCCGGCCCGCAGGTCGAGCAGGCGGGCGGCCACCGACTCCACCTCGGCGATCGGGAAGCCCTCGGCCAGATCGGGCAGGTGTGACCGCAGCGCGACAGCGGCCCGGCCCGCGAACCGGACCCGCTCGGCGTCCACCCGGATTCCCTCCCGCTCCCCGGCCCGGGTGTTCCACGCGATCGCCCGCGCCCGGTCCCAGCCGGGCGGCAGGTCGAGGGTGATCCCGTCGTCGGTGACACGCACCGGGTAGCCGCCGGGCAGTCCGTTCGGGCCCGGCAGGTTGGTGTGCACCACGGCGCCCGGCCGCCAGTCGCGCAGCAGCAGCGCGGCGGTGTGGCCGGTGACGGCGTTGAGTTCGGCGCGGCGGCAGGCGCGCTGTCCGGCGAGCCCGCCGGTGACGTCCGCCACCGGGCCGTCGTCCGTCCAGGCCAGCGCCTCCTCCCCCGGCCCGGCCGGCGGGTACAGGTGCACGTGGTGGGCGAGGACCCGGAGCCGGTCCGCCGGGGTGAGTCCCCGGGCCGCCCGCAGCGACGCGGTGAGCAACGCGACGTTGCCGAGGCCGGCGTCGATCGGCAGCCCGAGCCCGGCCAGGATCGGGTTGACCGCGTCCGGGAAGCAGGCGTTGAGGAACCGGGCGGACACCCCGCTGCGTCGCACCGCCCGGGCGACCCGGCCGGCCAGCAGCGCGTGCAGCGGCGCGGTGACGCCGAACCCGGCCTCGGCCACCAGCGCGGTCCAGCCGGACGGCGCGGTCACCGACTCCCAGGGTGACTGCACGGAGGCGCAGTGCAGCACGGCGTCCGGCTCCCGGTCGGCGATCAGCCCGGCCAGTTCCGCGTCGTCGTCCAGCGCGACCGCGGCGGACCGGAACCGGGCCCGTGTACCGCTGAGGGCCGCCCGGGCGCCGGCCACGTAGGCCACCTCGGCGCAACGGGCGGCGTCACGGCCCACCACGGTGACCGTGAGGGGCCGGTCCGCCACCACGGCCGTGGAGTGGCAGACGGCCCGGGCGAGCGAGCCGCTGCCCACGACGACCACCCGCCTCACCGACGCCGCCGGGTGGGAAGGACGCATCCGACCGGCGGTGCGGTCCGTGCGGGTTCAGTCATCGACCGGCTCCAGCTCCAGGTGGACCAGGTCCACCACGGTCGCGTACAGCTCCCGGACGGCCTCGGCCCCGTCCGCGGCGTCGACCAGGACGTTCACCGCGAACACCTCGTGCTCACCGGTCAGCACGTACCCCGGCTCGATCGCCGTGACGATGTCGATGACGTCGGGCAGCTCGCGCACCTCGTCGAGGCCGTGCACGGCGACCACCCGGCCCGTGCCGTGGCCGAAGACGGTCAGGGTGGCCAGCGGCATCGGCAGCGCGGCGGGCCCTCGTCGCGGCCGGGGCAGGTCCAGGTGCAGGGCGAGGTACTCGGTGGTGAGGTCGATCCCGGTGACCAGCTCGTTGAGGCGGGGCAGCAACTGCCCCCCGGGCCGACCGGGGTTGACCTCGATGATCGTCGGGCCCCGCCGCCGGTCGTCGATCAGCTCGACGTGCGCGACGGTCCGGTCGAGACCGAGCGCGGTGACCCCCGCGACGGCCGCCCGCCGCAGCGCCTCCTGCCCCGGTTCCGGCAGCTCCGCCGGCCACAGGAAGCCCTGCTCGAAGAAGCGCTCGTCGACCAGGAACTTGTCGACGAGCACGGCCGGCTCCGGCACCCCGTCGCGCAGCACCACGTCGACGCAGTACTCCCGGCCCTCGAGCACCTCCTCGACCAGCAGGACCCGGGTCGGGTCGAGCGGCCCGTCGGTGGTCGGCAGCGGTCGCCGGTAGAGCCCGTCCATCGCCTCCGGCAGTCGGGCGGTGAGCTGCCGGTAGGCGTCCGCCAGCTCGGCCGGGCCCTCGACCCGGCGTACGCCGTGGCTGGCGGTGCCGTTGAGCGGTTTGACGATCGCCGGAAAACCGACCTCGACGGCGACCCGGTCCACCGCGTCGGCCGAGTCCAGCAACGCGAACCGCGGCGTCGACAGACCGGCGGACGCGAGCGTACGCCGGGCCGCGTACTTGTTGCGGGTCCGGGCCAGCGCGGCCGGGTCCGGACCGCCCAGGCCGAGCAGCGCGCTCGCCTCGGCGGCCGTGACCACCACCCCGTCGGACCCGGTCACGACCCCCGCCAGCGCCGCGCCCTCGGCCATCGTCTTCGCCGCCGCCGCGACCTGCGCGGCGTCGGTCGGGTCGTCGACCCGCACGGCCCGCTCGTAGGCGTCGGTGAGGCGCCGCCAGTCGGCCGGTCCGGCCGGTCCGGAGACCAGCAGCGGGGTCAGGCCCAGCCGGCGGATGTCGCCGGCCAGGGCGACCAGCCAGGTCACGCCGCCGTCGCGCAGCACCACCGCCGCGCGTTGCGTCGGCTGCGTTCCGTTCACGACGACTCCCCTTCCGTCGGCCTCCGCCATCCGTCGCCCAGCAACCGCCGGTCGATCTTGCCGCTGGTCAGCAGCGGCAGCCGATCCACCACCACGACCTCGCCGGGCACCAGGTGGGCCGGCGCCCGGGCGGCGAGCCGGGCCCGGATCCCGGCGGCGTCGGCGCCGTCCACGGCGACCGTCCAGGCGACGAGCCGGCGGGCGTGGCCGTCGCCGGTCACCGCCGCCGCGCACCGCCGGACGGCCGGGTCGGCGTGCAGCAGCGCCTCCACCTCGCCGAGTTCGATGCGCATCCCGCGGAGCTTGACCTGTCCGTCGCGGCGGCCGACGAACTCGATCTCCCCGTCGGGTCGCCGGCGGGCCCAGTCGCCGGTGCGGTACATGGTGGCGCCGGGCACGAACGGGTCGGGGCGGAACCGGGCCGTGGTGGCGTCCGGGTCGTCCAGATATCCGAGCGCCACGCCGTCGCCGCCGATGTGCAGCTCCGCCTCCTGCCCGGCCGGCACCGGCTCGCCCGCCTCGTCCAGCAGGTACACGCGGGTGTTGGCGAGCGGGCGGCCGATCGGGATCGCCGCCTCGCCGGGCGGCCCGACGACCTCGTGGGTGGTGGTGAAGGTGGTCGCCTCGGTCGGCCCGTACCCGTTGATCAGGCGTACCCCGGGCAGGGCCGCGCGGGCGCGACGGACGTGCGCGACCGACGCGGCCTCACCGCCGAACAACACGTGCCGCGCCCCGGCCAGGGCGCGGACGTCCTCGTCGACGACCACGTTGAACACCGACGCGGTCAGCCACAGGGTGGTGACGCCGCCGTCGGCGATGGTCCTGGCCAGCTCGGCGGCCACCGGCAGCTCGCCGGGATAGCGGACCATCCGGCCCCCGTGCAGCAGCGGCCCCCACACCTCCAGCGTGGAGGCGTCGAACGCCACCGGCGCCATCTGGAGGAAGGTCAGGTCCGGCCCGAACGGCAGGTACCGCTGTCCGTGCACGAGCCGCACCACGGCGCGGTGCGGCACCAGGACGCCCTTCGGCGTGCCGGTGGAGCCGGAGGTGAACATCAGGTATGCGGGATCGGTCGCCCGGCGGGTCGGCCACGGTCCCGACCAGGGCTCGGCGGCGATCGCGGCGGAGAGCGACCGCGGCCCGGCGGCGTCCGGCAGGTCGACGCCGGTGGTCCGGTCGACGAGCGACAGGGCCACCCCGGAGTCGGCGAGCAGGGCTCCCAGCCGGGTCGCCGGTTCGGCCGGGTCGACCGGCACGTAGACCCCGCCGGCGCGCAGGACGCCGAGGTACGCGACGAGGAGCCGGCT
>NZ_CADEAU010000380.1 GCF_902825405.1 Micromonospora maritima
CCCGATGCGCCCGCGCCGGCCGATGCCGGACCGGACGCGCCGTCGGTGACGTCGCCGCCGCCTCCGCCCGGGCCGGGTGGCACGATCGGGGCATGACGGAACTGGTCGGTCTCGCCGACGTACAGGCCGCGCGCGAGCTGCTCGCCGGCGTCACCCGCACCACGCCGCTGGAGCCGTCCCGTCCGCTCAGCGCCGCGCTCGGCGGGCCGGTCTGGCTCAAGTGCGAGAACGTGCAGCGCGCCGGCTCGTACAAGGTGCGGGGCGCGTACGTGCGGATCTCCCGGCTGTCCGCCGACGAGCGGGCCCGGGGCGTGGTGGCGGCCAGCGCCGGCAACCACGCCCAGGGGGTCGCGCTCGCCGCCGGCCTGGTCGGCACGCACGCCACGGTCTTCATGCCGGTGAACGCGCCGCTGCCGAAGGTCGCCGCGACCAAGGGGTACGGCGCGCAGATCGAGCTGGTCGGCAACACCGTGGACGAGTCGCTGATCGCGGCGCAGACCTTCGCCGAGCGGACCGGTGCGGTGTTCATCCACCCGTTCGACCACCCGGACGTCATCGCCGGTCAGGGCACGGTGGCGCTGGAGATCCTCGAACAGTGCCCGGACGTGCGGACCATCGTGACCGGGGTCGGCGGCGGTGGGCTGGTGTCCGGCATGGCGGTGGCGGCCAAGGCGCTGCGTCCCGACGTACGCGTGATCGGGGTGCAGGCGGCGAGCGCCGCCGCGTTCCCGCCCTCGCTGCGGGCCGGCGAACCGGTCCGGCTGCCCTCGTTCGCGACGATCGCCGACGGGATCGCCGTCGGCCGGCCCGGCGAGTTGACGTTCACCCACGTCCGCAAGCTCGTCGACGACGTGGTGACCGTCTCCGAGGAGGACATCTCCCGCGCGCTGCTGATGCTGCTGGAGCGGGGCAAGCAGGTGGTGGAGCCGGCCGGCGCGGTCGGCGTGGCGGCGTTGCTGGCCGGCGCGGTGGAGGTGACCGCGCCGGTGGTCGCGGTCCTGTCCGGCGGCAACATCGATCCGCTGCTGATGCTCCGGGTGATCGAGCACGGCCTGGCCGCGGCCGGCCGATTCCTGCGGATCACCGTGCGGTGCGTGGACCGGCCCGGTCAGCTCGCCTCACTGCTCGGCGAGATCGCCGAGCACCGCGCCAACGTGGTGGACGTGGTGCACCAGCGGGCCAACCCGCACCTGCGGCTGGGCGAGGTGGAGGTGGCCCTGTCCGTGGAGACCCGTGGGGTGGAGCACTCGGACACGCTGATCAGCGCGCTGCGGGCCAGCGGCTACCAGGTCGTCTTCGCCGGCGAGGGGTGAACCGCGAACGCCCCGGCCGGATGGTCCGGTCGGGGCGGTCGGGTGGGTGGCTCGGGGCCCGAGGAGCCTGTCAGCCTCGGTCGGGTCGGACCCGAGCCATCCGGCGCGGGTCCGGAGGGCGGTCAGCCCGAGTAGGGCTCGAACGACACCACTGTCACCTTGATGTCGGCGCCGCTGGGAGCGGTGTAGGTGCAGGTCTGGCCCGCCTTGCCGCCGAGGATCGCCTTGCCGAGCGCGGACTCGGGGCTGTAGACGGTGAGGTCGGTGGTGGAGGCGATCTCCCGGGAGCCGAGCAGGAACGTCTCGGTGTCGTCGGCGTCGTCGTCGAAGTAGATGGTGACGACCATGCCGGGCGAGACCACGTCGGCGGCCGGGGCCTCACCGACCTTGGCGGTGCGCAGCAGCTCCTTGAGGTAGAGGATGCGCCCCTCGGCCTTGCCCTGCTCCTCGCGGGCGGCGTGGTAGCCACCGTTCTCCCGCAGGTCGCCCTCCTCGCGCCGGGCGTTGATCTCGGCGGCGATGACCGGCCGGTTGGCGATCATCTCGTCGAGCTCGGCCTGCAGGCGGTCGTAAGCGTCCTGGGACAGCCAGGTGGCGGGCGCCTCGTTTCCGTTGGTGGACACAGGCGATCTCCTCGGTTGGTGCGGACTGGCTGACAGGTGAACTACCAAGTTACCAGTGCCGTGCCCGTCGAGGTGTGGTCGATCACCCCGGGTGCCGGTCGCGGGACCCCGGGGTACGCGTGTTCCGGCAGCTCGCCGGTGGTCCGGCTCAGCCCGCCGGTCGGCAGCGCAGCACCTCGCCGATGAACGGCCGGGCGCTGGTGGGCACCTCCTGTCGGGCCCGGACGTGCCGTTGGCCGGACCCGGCGGTCACGGTGGCCTCGACGTGGCCCACCTCGGCGCCGTCGTGCGAGCGGGCCCGCAGCAGACAGGTGGCCGAGCCGCCGGGCGGCACGGTGACCCGGAAGTCGACCACCACGCGGGAGTCGGTGATCCCGGTGTAGCTGATCATCTCGCCCTGGTACTCGGGGTCGCCGTACTGGGTGTAGAGCTTCGCGGCGGCCAGCCCGAGGACGCCCAGCAGGACGGCCACCGTCAGGGCGAGCAGGACCGGCCGGCGGCGACCCGGCTCCCGGCGTCGGCCGTACCGGCCGGGCGGGAAGACCGGCGTGCCCGGTGTGACTGTGGCGTGCGTCTCGCTCACCGGCGGGTATCTCCTGGCGTTGTTGTCGGCGGCATCGGCAAGAATGGCTAGGTCCATCTTCCCAGCCCGGCGCTGAGTCAAGGATGGCAGGTCGGCCTCGACGGGCCGGGGTGGTTCCGGCCACTCCGGGCACCGGTCGGCGATCCGCCAGCACGGGGGCTTTCGCGGGCGCGGGGGGAGATTCCGGCAGGTCAGCCGGTCGGCCCTGGGCGGGTCGTCCGGCCGGCACAGACGAGGAGCGCCGAAGGTGGCAGAACAGCTGCGTCTCATGGCGGTGCACGCCCATCCCGACGACGAGTCGAGCAAGGGCGCCGCCACCATGGCGAAATACGTCGCCGAGGGGGTGGATGTCCTGGTCGTCACCTGCACCGGTGGCGAGCGGGGCAGCGTGCTGAACCCGAAGATGGACCGCCCCGACGTGTGGGCCAACATCGGCGACATCCGGCGCGCGGAGATGGACGCCGCCCGCGCCGTGCTCGGCGTCGAGCAGGCCTGGCTCGGCTTCGTCGATTCCGGTCTGCCCGAGGGCGACCCGCTGCCGCCGCTGCCCGAGGGCTGCTTCGCCCTCCAGGAGGTGGAGGTCGCCGCCGCGCCGCTGGTGCGGCTGATGCGCCAGTTCCGTCCGCACGTGGTCACCACGTACGACGAGGAGGGCGGCTACCCGCACCCGGACCACATCATGACCCACAAGGTCACCGTGGCCGCGTTCGAGGCGGCCGGCGACCCGGATCGCCACCCGGAGCTGGGCGAGCCGTGGCAGCCGCTGAAGCTCTACTACGACGTGGGCTTCTCCCGGGCCAAGATCATGGGCCTGCACGAGGCGATGCTCGCCGCCGGCCTGGAGTCGCCCTACGGCGAGTGGATGAAGCGCTGGGAGGAGCGCCCCGACAAGGGGGAGCGCATCACCACCCGGGTCGACTGCGCCGCCTACTTCCCGGTCCGCGACGACGCGCTGCGCGCCCACGCCACCCAGATCGACCCGGACGGGTTCTGGTTCCAGGTGCCGATGGACCTTCAGCAGCGCGCCTGGCCGACGGAGGACTTCCAGCTCGCCCGCTCGCTGGTGGACAGCCCGCTCCCCGAGTCCGACCTCTTCGCCGGGGTGCGCGAGACGTGCCGTGCCCACTGACATGGGCGCGGGCTACCCTGGTGGTCAGCCGCACATCGGAGGAACACCATGCTGACCACCGCCCAGGTGCTCGCGGAGAACAACTTCGGTGACACCCGCACGGGTGGTCTGGCCGGCCCGATGGGCCTCTTCCTCATCGTCGCGCTGGCCACCGTCACCGTTCTGCTCATCCGCAACATGAACGCCCGCCTGCGCCGCCTGCCCGACCGCTTCCCGCAGCAGGGCGATCCGGGCCGGGTCGAGTCGGCAGTCGTCGATCCGACAGACGGGCCCGTCGGGCAGGATTCACCGACGAGTGCCCCCAACGGCTCCCAGCAGCACCGAAACAGCTGAACACCGCATGAATCACGCCCGAGCCGGTGGTCGCCCCCTGTTGCGGCCACCGGCTTTGGCTTAGCCTTCCGCCGGGGGGACCGTCAGGCCCCGGACCCTGCGCGGAAGGGGGGCGCCGATGTCGAGGGCAGCAACAGGCCCCGACCGTGTCCCGGTCGCACGCGCCGACGGGGCGGGTCCGTGACCTCCGCACCGGCCGACCGGCCCCCGGATCGGCTCGGACTGCGGGGCACCCCGGTGAGCGTCGTGCTGCTGACCGCCGCGGTCGCGGTCACCGCGCTGCTGGCCGCGGTGCTCGGCCTCGCCGTACCGGCACACCTGCCGGTGGACGACCCCCTGCCCGGGCCGGCCCGGTTCGGCCTCGCCACCGTGGCGTTCGCCGTGGCCCAGCTCGCCCGGCTGCGTTTCCGCGCCGCGTCGGGCATGGTCAGCATCACCTGGGGCGAGGCCGCGCTCCTCGTCTGCCTCTGGCTGGTCCCCGCCGGCTGGCTCCCGGCCGCCGCGCTGCTCGGTGCCGGAGCCGCCTGGACCGGCATGTCCCTGGTCGCGGACCGCCGGCCGGTGCTGGAGCTGGTGCGCATCGCCGCCTCGCTCACCGCCGCCACGGCGCTGTCCGCGGCGGTCGCGAGCGCCCTCGGCCGGCCGCTGCTCGCCGCGCCCACCCCCGAACTGGCCCTCGCGCTGAGCGCGGGCGCGGTCACCTATCTGCTCACCACCGCCTGGCTGGGTGCCGCCACGCTCGCCCTCCGGCACGGCATCCCGATCGGGCCGCCGCTGCTCGCGGCGCTCCGGGGCAAGCTGCTCATGTTCGTCGGCAACGTCGCGGTCGGCCTGGTGGTGGTCGCGATGCTCGAACTCGACCCGCGCTGGCTGCTGCTCCTGCCGCCGCCGCTGTGGTTGTTGCAGCAGACCTACCGGCACCGGCTCCGGGCCGACCAGGAGCGCCGGACGTGGCGGGCGTTCGCCGAGGCCACCGCCGCGCTCAACCAGCTCGACGAACGTGGCGTGGCGACCGCCGCCGTGACCGGCGCCCTCACCCTGTTCGGGGCCGAGCTGGTCGAGGTCGACGTGGCCCGCGGCGACGGCCGCTGGCGGCGCTACCGGGCCGACCTCGGCGGGCAGGTGCGGGACCGGGAGGTCGAGCCCTCGGCGGACGCCGGCTCCGGCGAGCACGAGCTGGTCCGGCGGCTCGCCGTCGGCCCCGCC
>NZ_CADEAU010000381.1 GCF_902825405.1 Micromonospora maritima
GGCGCCGCGCCCGCCGACGCCGCCACCCCGGACGGCGCCGGTGGCCTGCTCGGCGGGCTGTTCCGCCAGCCCAAGGCGCGCGCCGACGCCGCCGGCTACGCCGAACTGCTGGTCAAGCTGGCCCAGTTCCGGCCCAGCTTCACCGCCCCGGCTGAGCTGACCCGCCCGGCCGGGATCCTGCGCCTCGCCGACGGTCCCGCCACCCCGGTCGTCTGCTGCTGCACCATGTCGCTGCTGTCCGGGGCGCACGAGTACGCCCGCCTGGCCGCCGGACTGCGCGGTCGGCGGAACGTGTGGGCGTTGCCCAACCCCGGCTTCGGGGTCGGCGAGGAACTGCCGGCCGACCTCGACGCGCTGCTGCGGGTGCACGCCGACACCGTGCTGCGCGCCGTCGGCCCGGGGGAGTTCGTGCTGGCCGGGCACTCCGGCGGCGCGATGGTGGCCAACCTGCTCGCCGCCGAGCTGGACCGGCAGGGCCGCGCCCCGGCCGCGGTGGTGCTGATGGACACCTACCCGCCCGGCAGCGAGGTGCTCGGCGGCTGGACGTCGCAACTGCTCGACGGGATGGTCGAGCGGGACAGCGCGTACACCCCGATGGACGACCACCGGGCCACCGCCTGGGCCGGCTACCTGCCGCTGTTCCTCGACTGGCGGCCCGCGCCGATGTCCGCCGCCACGCTGCTGGTGCGGGCCAGCGAGCCGCTGGGGGAGTGGACCGGGGAACCGGACGGGTGGCGGTCGGTGTGGCCGTACCCGCACGAGACGCGGGACGCGGCCGGCGACCACTTCACCATGGTCGGCGAACGCGGCCCGGAACTCGCCGCGACCGTGGACGGATGGCTGGCGGAGCGCGGCCTGTGACACCGCCCCTTGGGCTGCCCCTAGCACCCCCTATCGCGGCGGCGGACAACTGTCTTACCAGGAACCAGGACGGGAGCATGACGACGTGGACGAGGCAGTGGTGGTCGACGGGCTGGTCAAGAGATACCGGCCCGACATGCCGCCGGCGGTGGACGGACTGAGTTTCTCCGTCGCCGCGGGCGAGGTCTTCGGTCTGCTCGGGCCGAACGGCGCCGGCAAGACCACGACGATCGGGGTGCTGACGACCCGGGTGCGCGCCACCTCGGGCCGCGCCCTGGTCTGCGGCGCGGACGTGTCCCGCGCGCCGGCGGTGGCCCGGCAGTTGCTCGCGGTGGTGCCGCAGCGGGTCAACCTGGACCGGTCGCTGACCGTCCGGCAGAACCTGCTGTTCCACTCCGCGTACCACCGGGTGTCCCGGTCCCGCCGGTCGAAGCGGGCCGACGAGCTGCTGGAGCAGATGGGCCTGACGGCGTTCGCCACCGCCCGCACCGACTTCCTCTCCGGCGGCCTGGCCCAACGCACCATGATCGCCCGGGCGTTGATGCACGCCCCACGGGTGCTCTTCCTCGACGAGCCCTCCGCCGGCCTCGACCCGCAGTCGCGGCTGTTCGTGCACGAGCGGATCGCCGAGCTGAAGCGCTCCGGGGTCACCGTCGTGGTGACCACGCACGACATGGAGGAGGCGGAGAAGCTCTGCGACCGGGTCGGCATCGTCGACCACGGCAAGCTGCTCACCCTGGACACACCGGCCGCGCTGACCCGGACCCTGCCCGGCAGCAGCACCCTGACGCTCGTGGTCGCGCCGGGCGCGCCGGTCGACGCGGTGCAGGCCGCGCTGGCCGACGTGCCCGACGTGGAGCGGGTGGAACGGCTGCGCGCCGGCGGCGCCGCGGAGCTGCCGATGTTCCCCGGCATGCCGCCGATGCCGCTGCCCGACGCGCCCGCCGACCCGGACGCGCCGCTGTCGTTCCGCGTCTACACCGCCGGCGCGCCGGCCAACGCCGTGCCGATGGCGTTGAAGGTCCTCACCGACCTCGGCTGCGAGGTCCGCGACCTCAGCGTCGGCCAGCCCAGCCTGGAGGACGTCTTCATCCACCTGACCGGAAGGGAACTTCGGTGACCGTCACCGCCCCCGCCGTCCCGGCCCCGTCGGCCGCCGTCGCACCCCCGCCGGTACGCCTGCGCGACCAGCTCACCACCTTCCGCGCGGTGCTCTGGCGGGACATGTTCGTCACCAGCCGCGAGGTGGGCGCGTTCCTGGCCCAGGTCTTCCTCCAGCCGCTGTTCATGCTGCTCATCTTCGGCAAGGTGCTCAAGGACCTCGGGTACGCCAGCGACGACTTCGCCAACGTGCTGCTACCCGGCGTGATCGCGCTCAACGCGTTCCTGATCGGTCTGGAGAACACCGCGCTGCCGATGGTGATGGACTTCTCCTTCACCCGGGAGATCGAGGACCGCCTGCTGTCGCCGATGGCGATCCCGCTGGTGGCGTTCGAGAAGATCGTCTTCGGGGCGATCCGCGGCCTGGTCGCCGGCCTGGTGCTGATCCCGGTCGGCATGCTGATCCTCGGCGTCACCTGGCCGCTGTCCACGCTGCTGCCGATCGTGGGCGTGCTGGCGGCCGGCGCGCTGGTGGGCGCCGCCATGGGGCTGACCTTCGGCACGCTGGTCCCACCGCAGCGGATCCAGATCATGTTCACGGTCACGCTGACCCCGCTGATGTTCACCGGCGCGACCCAGTTCCCGCTGCGCGCGCTGGACTCGCTGCCCTGGTTCCAGGTGGTCTGCGCGATCAACCCGCTCACCTACGTCAGTGAGGCGACCCGCTCGCTCGTCGCCCCGCCCGGCGTCCAGTCCGTCCCGCTCTGGCTGGACCTGCTCGTGCTCGCCGTGGTGTTCGTGGTGTTCACCGCCGTGGGCATCCGCGGGTTCATGCGCCGGGCGATGGACTAGGAGGTCGCGATGAGCCCCGACGACGGACCGCTGCTGCTGGTCAGCTCCGGCAGCGCGGGGCTGTTCAACCCGCTGCTGACCCTGGCCGGCGAGTTGAAACGCCGGGCCGTACGGCCGGTCCGGTTCGCCTGCACCGACGAGCGGCGGGCCGAGATCGAGGCGCTGCCCGGCGACGGCGACCTGCGCTTCGTCTCGCTCGGCACACCCCGGGTGGGGGTCCGCCCGGAGCACTGGGACGACGAGACGCACCGCCGGATGTCCACCGGCTCGCGGGTGGTCAACTTCGCCAGCTACGTCGACGCCTCCACCGACTTCGACCACCTCCACGAGCTGTACGAGCGGTGCCTGGCGGTCGTCGACGAGGTGCGACCGGCGCTGGCGGTGGTGGACTCGTTCGCGTCGTTCGGCATGGACGCGGCCACCGTCCGGGGCGTGCCCTACGTCATCAGCGTCACCGTGCCGCCGTCGAACTTCCTCCAGGACAGCCTGCCGCCGTCGTACCCGATGTCGTTGTCCGGGCTGCCGCTGGCGATGAACCCGAGCCAACGGGCGGCGAACGACCGCTACCGGGCCGCGCTGCTGGCCACACTCACCGAACCGGAGCGCCTCGCCCGCAGCACCGCCGCCGCGCGGCGGCGGGCGGAGGCCGGGATCCGCAACGCCGAGCTGCGCCCCTCGCAGTACGCCGAGGCGGCGCAGGCGCTGCTGGCCTACACCGTGTTCGGGCTGGAGTACCCGTTCGACACGGCGCCGGCGAACCTGCGCACGGTGGGCTCGATGGTCCCCCGCGACATCGTGCCGAGCGAGGACGGCGCCGAGCTGCGCGCCTGGCTCGACGCGCACGAGTCCGTCGTCTACGTCGGTTTCGGCACCATCATGCGTCCGACCGCCGCCCAGGTGGCCGCGCTGGTCGAGGTGGCCGCCCGGCTCGGGCCGGAGCACCAGGTGCTGTGGAAGCTGCCGGCCGCCCGGCACCCGTTGCTGCCCGCGGCCGGCGAGCTGCCCGCCAACCTGCGGGTCGAGTCGTGGCTGCCGTCACAGGTGGAGGTGTTGGCCCACCCGCACGTGCGGGTGTTCTTCAACCACGCCGCCGCCAACGCGATCCACGAGGCGGCCTGGTTCGGCGTGCCACAGCTGGTGATGCCCTTCTGGTTCGACTGCTACGACGGCGCGGTGCGGGTGGTCGACGCCGGGATCGCGCTGGCGGTGGAGCACGAGGACCCGCTCGACGTCGACGACGTGGTGGACAAGCTGCGCCGGTTGCTGGCCGACCCGTCCTTCCGCGACCGCGCCGCCCGGTGGCGTGACTGCCTGCGCCGAGCCGGTGGCGTCACCGCCGCCGCCGACCTGGTGCTGAGCCTGTAAGGAAGGGCCCCTTCCTAACGCCTGCGGTAGAGGAGGGGCCCCTTGTTAACACCGGGTGTTAACAAGGGGCCCCTCCTTGCACGTGGGCGCTCAGGACGCCGCGGTCTGGATCTCCTCGCCCAGCGGCTCGGCGAAGGCCACCAGCCGGGCCGGCAGGTCGGAGCGGCGCTTGACGTCGAGCTTGCGGTAGACCCGGGTCAGGTGCTGCTCCACCGTGCTCACGGTGATGAACAACTTGCTGGAGATCTGCCGGTTGGTGTGGCCCTGCGCGGCCAGTGCCGCCACCCGGCGCTCGGCCTCGCTCAGCCCGTCCTCCGGCTCCGGCGACTCGGCCGGCGGCCCGGCCGGCACGCCGCCGGGCTCGCGTCGGACCAGCCGCTGGGCCAGCACCGACGCGCCGCAGTCCTGGGCCAGCTGGTACGCCCGGCGCACCAGCAGCCGGGCCTGCGCCGAGTCACCCGCCCGCTGCAACGTCTGCCCGGTGTCGCCGAGTGCGCGGACCAGCTCCAGCCGGTCGCCGCAGCCCTGCAACAGGTTCACCGCCTCGGAGAGCAGCTTGCGCCGGTGGTCCGGGGCGGTCGTGCCGGCGAGCAGCCGAAGCGTTCGGCCCCGGGTGCGGTCGTCCACCCCGTGCGGCGCCCGCAGCTGCTCCTGCAGCAGTTGGGTGGCGTGCGCCTTGTTGCCGACCGCCAGCTGCACCCGGGCCAGCTCCAGCCGCCACGGCACCAGACCGGCCACGTCGACCCCCCAGGCCCGCATCAGTTCGCCGCACCGGCGCAGGTCGGCGGTGGCCGCGTGGGCGCGGCCGAGCGCCAGGTGGTGGCGTGCCCGCGCGGCCAGGTAGTGCAGTCCGAGCGGGGTGCGGAAGGCGCCGGCGGGCAGGCTCTGCGCCAGCCAGCGTTCGGCCTCGGCGTGCCGTCCGGACTCGGTGGCGCAGGCCACGAGCGTGGCCAGCGGACCGGTCACGGCGACGCCCCAGGCGGCCGGCGGCAGGTCGTCGAG
>NZ_CADEAU010000382.1 GCF_902825405.1 Micromonospora maritima
CGCACCGCCCACAGTGCCGCCCCGGCGGCGCCCGCGAGCACCGCCACCACGCCGGCCGCCACCAGCACCCGGCGTAGCCGGGACCGGGCGGGCCGCTCGCCGAGCAGGCGGACCACCGGCAGTTCGGCGGTCAGCCCGCCCTCGGCCCGACGCAGGTCGACCGTCTGGAAGGCGAGCCAGTCGAGGATCGCCGGCAGCCGTCCGGTCAGCGCCTGCTCGTGCTGCTCGGCACGGGTGTCGGCGTCCCAGTCGCCCTCCTCCAGCACCTCGCGCACGGAGAG
Organism: Micromonospora maritima; assembly: GCF_902825405.1. Lineage (GTDB taxonomy): Bacteria > Actinomycetota > Actinomycetes > Mycobacteriales > Micromonosporaceae > Micromonospora > Micromonospora maritima. Next base: position 282 of record NZ_CADEAU010000382.1, read on the forward strand.
CCGGGTGCCGTGCGCGGTGGCGGTCAGGTCACAGGCCAGCCGGGTGGCCCGGTCGGCCTCCCGGCACCGCACCACCAGCCGCTCCGGCGTCCGCAGCTCGACCACCTCCACCTCGGTGTCGGCGTCGTAGCCGGGCAGTGCCGCGGTGGCCAGGATCCAGCGGTCGGCCTGCGGCGTGCTCTCGGCGAACCACTTGGCCAGCAACGCCTGTTCCGTCAACGCCCGCCAGATCCGGGCGGGCGGGTGGAACAGGTCGACCTCGGTGGCGATCTCGATCACGCGGAGACTCTAGGGCCTGGGTCGCCGACGTGTCAGGTCACTCCGACCCGCCGTCGTGCCAGCGCGCCCGCCAGGCGGCCTCGCTCTCCTCCGCGCTGACCTTCTCCTGGTGGACCGTGCGACGCAGCGCGGCCCGGGCGTCGGCGAACACCACCAGCTCGACCGCGACCAGGGCCACGCAGATTGCGGTGAGCAGACCCAGCGCGCCCAGTGCCGGCAGGTGGCGGCCGACGGGGAGCGCGAGCGCGAGCGCGGCCAGCGCCCCGACCCGGCTCCAGGACAACGTCCGCAGCGTGCGCCACTGGAACGCCATGTTCGCGGCGAGGTAGATCATCACCCCGGAGAAGAGCAACGGCACCGCCGGTCCGTGGCCCCGTTCCGTGCTGCCGCCCACCGGGTCGGTGATGGTCCGCACCAGTTCCTCGGCGCCGATCGCGAACAGGATCACCCCGGCGATCATCGGTAGGTAGAGGTAGGCGTACGCGTCGCGGGCCATCGCCACCCGGGGGTGGCCCTGGGCCGCGTGCAGCGCGATCCGGGCGGCCGGCCCGATCATGTCGAAGTGCGCCCACCAGAGCGCCGCGGTGAACAGGATGCCGAAGATCGCCGCCGGGACCGCCGGCCAGGTCACCACCTTGCCGAGCAGGTTGCCGCCGACGCCGACCGAGATGACCGACTCGCCCAGCGCGATGATCAGGATCAGGTCGTAGCGCTCGGTCCAGTGCTCGGCGGAGGTGATCTTCCAGCCGTCGGTGCCGGCCAGCAGTCCGCTGCTGTACTGGATGACGACGACCGTGATCCACAGTCCGTCGCGCAGCCACGGCCCGACCTCCGGATCGACCCGCTGCGGCAGCAGCGCCGCCACCAGCAGCAGGGAGGTCGAGAGCAGCACCTCGGGCGCGAACACCCACACCTTGCGCCGGGCCGGCGGGTCGCCCCGGGTGGCGAACCAGTAGAGCGCCGTGTGCACCATCCGGATCACCACGTAGCTGACCGTCACCAGCATCGGGCCGGCGCTGCCCTGGCGCAGGTCACCGAAGGTCTGCGGCAGGGCCAGCGCGAACGTGAACAGTGCGACCATGCCGACGACCATGAGGATCGGCACGAAGCCCTCGCCCAGGCGCAGCCGGGCGGCGACCGCGCTGTGCACCACCCAGCACCACCAGAGCACGGCGAGCACCAGCAGCGCGTGCAGCAGCTCCCGCACTGTCACGTTCGCGGCGGTGGCGCGCGTGATGATGAAGAAGGAGACGACGAAGACGAGGTCGAAGAAGATCTCGAACTTGTCCACCCGGGTGGCCGGGGCGACGCGGGCCGCAGGCCCGATCCCTTTGCGCCACCGGTCGCCGCCACCCACCGACCGAGTGTGTCAGCGCAGGTCAGAGGGCGTGCCTGAATCGCCCGGCATTCCCTCGTCCGCCGCTCGGGCCGGTGGCCGGTCGGCGGCCGGGGTGGCGTGGCGAAGGACGGTGGACAGCACGGCGCGCAGCGGTTCGTCCGGGTGCTCGATCCACTGCTGGGCGGCGACGCGGAGCGTGGCCAGGAACGTGGCGCCCAGGACCCGGGCCCGCAACGCAGCGTCCGGTCCGGTGAGCCGGCGGGCGATCTCGGCGGACAGCTCCCGCTCGATCGCCGCGTACGCGCCGACCTGGTGGGCGACCAGGCTCGGGTGCCCGTGCAGCAGTCGCCGCCGGCTCAGCCACGGCTCGGCCGGGTCGTCGTAGCCCTCGTCCGCCTGGACCAGGGCGGCCCCGGTCAGCGCCCGCCAGGGCGGCAGGTCGGTCGGCTGCTGCCGCACCAGTTCGACCAGCCGGCGCAGCCGCAGCGTGTCGCCGTGGAAGAGGGCCTCCTCCTTGCCGGCGAAGTAGTTGGAGAAGGTGCGCCGGGAGACGTTCGCCGCGTCGGCGATGGCCTCGACCGTGACCCGGTCCGGGCCGTGCTCGACGGCCAGGCGCAGGGCCGCCTCGTGCAGCGCCAGGCGGGTGGCCGCCTTCTTGCGCTCCCGCAGCCCGGTGCACTCGTCCATGGCGGCCAGGGTACGTGATCCTTTTCTCAATGGGCAAAGTTGCCTGTTGAGCAAGATTTGTTGATGATTGCTTGAGGCAACGAAGCGGCCCCCCGAACCGACACACCCTGGAGGACGCGCGATGAGCGCACCCACCGCGACGGCCGAGGCCGCGCCCATGAGCCGGCGGCAGACCCTGGAGGCACTCAGCGGGCTGCTGCTGGTGCTCTTCGTGGCCATGCTGAGCAGCACCGTGGTCTCCACCGCCCTGCCGAAGATCATCGGAGCGCTCAACGGCTCGCAGACCCAGTACACCTGGGTGGTCACCGCCACCCTGCTCACCGCCACCGCGACCACCCCGATCTGGGGCAAGCTCGCCGACCTGTTCAACAAGAAGCTGCTGATCCAGGTCGCCATCGTGGTCTTCCTGGCCGGCTCGGTCGCCGCCGGCTTCGCGCAGAGCGCCGGGCAGCTCATCGCCGCCCGCGCCTTTCAGGGCATCGGCGTCGGTGGCCTGCAGGCGCTGGTCCAGGTCGCCATCGCGGCGATGATCCCGCCCCGCGAGCGGGGCCGCTACAACGGCTACCTCGGTGGCGTGATGGCGCTGGCCACGGTCGGCGGGCCGCTGCTCGGCGGCCTCATCGTCGACACCTCCTGGCTCGGCTGGCGCTGGTGCTTCTTCGTCGGCGTGCCGGTCGCGATCATCGCGCTGTTCCTGCTCCAGGTCACCCTGAACCTGCCCACCGTGCGCCGGCAGAACGTGAAGATCGACTATCTGGGCGCCGCCCTCATCGCGGCCGGGGTCAGCGTGCTGCTGATCTGGATCTCCTTCGTCGACGACTCGTTCGCCTGGCTCTCCTGGCAGACCGGCGTCATGGTCGGCGGGGGGCTGCTGCTGCTCGCGCTGGCCGTGTGGGTGGAGTCGCGGGCCGCCGAGCCGGTGGTGCCGCTGCACATCGTCCGCGAGCGCACCACCGCCCTGGCCATCCTCGGCAGCCTCGCGGTCGGCATGGCGATGTTCGGCGGCGCGGTCTTCCTGGGCCAGTACTTCCAGATCGGCCGCGGCTACAGCCCGACCGAGGCCGGCCTGCTCACCATCCCGATGATGGCCGGCGTGCTGATCTCCTCTATCGTGGCCGGCCGGATGATCACCACCTCCGGCCGGATCAAGCCCTACATCGTGTTCGGCTCGATCGTGCTCGTCGCCGGCTTCGCGCTGCTCGGCACCGTCGACCACGAGACCTCACTGGTCCTGGTCGGGGTCGCCATGTTCGTCGTCGGCGTCGGCGTCGGCATGACCATGCAGAACCTGGTGCTCGCGGTGCAGAACACCGTCGCGCTGAAGGACATCGGGGCGGCCAGCGCCAGCGTCGCCTTCTTCCGCTCGCTCGGCGGCACCATCGGCGTGTCGGTGCTCGGCGCGGTGCTCGCCCGGCGGGTCACCGACCGGATCACCCACGACCTCGCCGCCGCCGGCATCCCCACCAGCGGCGGGGGCGGCGGCAGCACGCTCAACCTCGACGCGCTGCCCGAGCCGGTACGGCAGATCGTCCGCGCCGCGTACGGGGACGCGACCGGGCACATCTTCCTCATCTCGGCCGCCATCGCGGTCGTCGGCGTCGTGGCGGCGCTGTTGCTGCGCCCGGTTACCCTTCGCTCCAGCCTCGACCTGCCGGACACCGGCCGCGCCGTGGCGGTGGGCGCGGACGCGGTCGACGGTGCTCCCGCCTTCGACGAGGTGAGCGTCGACGGGACCGGCCGCGAGGAACGCGCCCGTCGCTGAGCCCGTACGCCAGGGCCGTCGCCGACCCCGGCGGCGGCCCTGGGTCGTGCCGGAGGGCACCGAAGGAGGAGCAGTGGACGTTCCGTCGACCGCGCCCGTGCGGGCCGCCGCCCTGCGCCGGGCGGCCCGCGAGCTGACGCTGGTCGCCGTGCTCTTCCTGGCCTACAAGGCGGGCCGGCAGCTGGTGGCCGGGCACGCCGACGCGGCGCGCGCCAACGGCGAGCGGATCTGGTGGCTGGAGCGGCTGCTGCACCTGCCCGACGAGGCCGCCGTGCAGGCGCCCTTGCTGCTGCACGAGCTGCCGGTCCGGCTGGCCAACTCCTACTACGCGTACGTGCACTTCCCGGCCACGGTGCTCTGCCTGCTCTGGCTCTACCTGCGCCGGCCGGCGCACTACCTGCGGCTGCGGCGGGCCCTCGCGGCGCTGACCGCGGCGGCGCTGGTGCTGCACGTCTGCGTGCCGCTCGCGCCGCCGCGCCTGACCGCGCTCACCGGCCTGGTGGACACCGGCCGCCGGTTCGGCCCCACCGTCTACGGGCCACCCGACTCCGACCAGCTCAGCAACCAGTACGCGGCCATGCCGTCGCTGCACGTGGGCTGGTCGCTGGCGGTCGCGCTGGCGCTGGTGGCGGTCACCGCCGGACGGTGGCGCTGGCTGTGGCTGGCCCATCCGCTGATCACCGCGTTCGTGGTCGTCGGCACCGGGAACCACTACTGGCTGGACGCGGTGGTCGCGGTGGCTCTGCTCGGGCTGATCCTCGCCGTGCTGCCCGGGCCCGCCGCGACGCCCGCGCCACCGGCGCCGACCGGCCCGCCGCGTC
>NZ_CADEAU010000383.1 GCF_902825405.1 Micromonospora maritima
CACCGAAGCGGGCCCCGCGCCCGCCCCGACCACCGCCGCCACCGAGCGCACGACCGCCCGCCGGGCGGCCCGGAAGGCCGCCGCCGCGGCCGAAGAGGAGCAGTCATGACCCAGCCGAAGACCAACCGCATCCCCGCCCCCCTCTACGCCGCCGCCGGCGCCGGTGAGCTGGCCATCGAGCAGCTGCGCAAGCTGCCCACCGTGGTCAGTGGTCTCGGCACCCGGGTCGTCGCCGACCTCGGCGGCAAGGCCGTCGTGACCGGTGTCGAGCTGCGCCAGAAGGCGACCGAGACGCTCAAGACCGCCAACCTGACCGCCACCGGGCTGCGCGAGCGGGCCGGCTCGACCGACCTGGACCAGCTCCGCGAGGCGGCCAACCTGGACAAGCTCCGCGAGGCCGCTACCCGTAACGCCGCCGCCGTGGTGGCCGGCGCGTACGCCGCGCAGGAGCGGGCCCTGGCCGCGTACGCCGAGCTGGTCGCCCGGGGCGAGCGCGTCGTCGGCGCCGGTGTGCTGGAGGCCGCCGACACGGTGAACGCCGACATCGAGGCGACCGAGGCCACGCCGGCCAGCGCCACGGTGGCGGACGTCGCCCCGAAGACCGAGGTGCCCAGCCCGGTCGAGGTGGCCGAGGCGGTGGCGGCCCAGCCGGCCGCCGTCAAGCGGACCCGGGCCACCAAGGCGACCGCCACCAAGGCGACCGCCACCAAGCCGGCCACCCCGTCGGCGAAGCTGCCGAAGGCCACCAAGCGGACCCGACCGGCCGCCGAGTGACACCAGGCTCCACCGAGACCCCGGACAGCGTCCTGTCGGACGTTTCCGGGGTCTCGGCATAAGCTTGCCGGCATGGCCTACGCCGCGCCGATCTTCGCGTTCGAAGTCCGCTCCGTGATCGAGCTGATCCTGCTCGTCTTCGCCCTGGTCATCCAGGGCGTGGCCCTGGTGCACGCGGTCACCCAGCGGGGCGACGGCTTCGCCGCGCTCGGCACCCTGCCCAAGGGGGGCTGGGTCGCGATCCTGGCGGTCTGCCTGCTGCTGACCCTGCTCGGCTTCGGCCCGATCAGCCTCTTCGGACTGATCGGCATCGCGGCCGGTCTCATCTACCTGCTCGACGTGCGGCCCGGCCTGCGGGACCTGCACGACGGCCGAGGGTCCTGGTGAGAGGTTTCCGCTGGCCCCCGCCGCCGGACGGCGGCCCCCGCACCTGGGGTCCCGGCCCCGGCGCGCCGCGCACCGGACGGCCGGCCCTGCCCGAGCCGGAGACGGACCTGGTCGCCACCCCGCACGGCGTGAGCCTGGAACGACTGGTCACCGGCACCGGCGACCCGGTGACCGTGTTCGCGCACGGGCTGGGCAACGGCATCGCCACCACCCGGCCGTTCGGCAGCGGCGTCACCGGGCGGCGGATCTTCTTCCAGTTCCGTGGCCACGGCCGCTCGGACTCCCCGCCCGGGGCGTGGACCTACCTCGACCTCGCCCGTGACCTGCGGGCCGTCGCCGACCTCGGCGGGGCCACCCGCGCGTTCGGCGCCAGCCTCGGCGCCGGCGCGCTCTGCCGGTTGGTCGCCGAGAGCCCGGAACGCTTCGAGAAGCTCGTCTTCTTCCTGCCCGCCGTGCTGGACACCCCGCGCGGCGAGGCGGCCCGCACCCGGCTGACCGGGCTGCTCGACGCGGTCGCCGACGGCGACGCCTCGGCGCTGGCCGACGTGGTGTCGCTGGAACTGCCGCCGTCGGTGCGCAACACCCCGGCCGGATGGGCCTACCTGCGGCAGCGGCTCGACCAGCTGCTGCGCGACGGGCTGGCGCCCGGGCTGGCCGGCCTGCCCGAGCAGACCCCGCTGACCGACGCCGGCGCGCTCGCCGCGGTCACCGCCCCGGCCCTGGTCATCGGCTGCCTGGGCGACGACCTGCACCCGGCCGCCGTGGCCGAGCAGTTGGCCGCCACGCTGCCCGACGCCACCCTGCACGTGTACGACCGGCCCGGCTTCGCCTGGACCGAACGCGCCGACCTGCGGGAGCGCATCTCGACGTTCCTCAACGGGTAACGTCGCCTGCCATGGGCGTCACACACCACGGCCGTACGCACCGCCTCGACCTCGCCGACCCCACGCTGCGCGAGTGGACGTGCCGGGTGCTGGCGGCCGACCCCGAGCAGGGCGTCGTGCTGGACCGGTCCGCGTTCTACCCGGGCGGCGGCGGGCAGCCGCCGGACCACGGGGTGCTGCTCTGGCAGGGCGTGCAGACCCGGATCGTGGGCACCCGCAAGGGCGACGACCTGTGGCTGGTCCCGGCCGACGGCGACCCGCTGCCGCCGGTCGGCACCGAGGTCACCGGCGCGGTGGAGGACGCCCGGCGGACCATGCTGATGCGCACCCACTCCGGGCTGCACGTGTTGTGCGGCGTGGTGTTCCGCGACTTCGGCGCGCTCGTCACCGGCGGCAACATGGAACCGGGCGAGGCTCGGATGGACTTCAACCTCCCCGAGGTCCCGCCGGACTTCAAGACCCGCATCGAGGAACTCGTCAACGCCGAGGTGGCCGCCGACCGCTCGGTCGCCGTCCGGGTGCTGCCCCGCGCCGACGCGCTCGCCCTGCCGGACATCATCCGCACCCAGTCCAACCTGATCCCGCCGGACGAGCAGGAGGTGCGGATCGTCGACATCGTCGGGTTGGACGTGCAGGCCGACGGCGGCACACACGTCGCGTCCACCGCCCAGATCGGCAAGGTCCAGGTGGTCAAGGTGGAGAGCAAGGGGCGGGCCAACCGCCGCGTCCGGGTCCGGCTCGCGGACTGAGTCAGCGGGGCAGGTACGCCGCCCGGACGTCGAGCAGCCACCGCTCCACGGTCTGCTCGTCCGGGCGCTCCGGCAACGGCGAGCGGGTCCGGGCGAACTCCGTCTCGGCGGCGGCCACCAGTGCCTGCGCCTCGTCCAGCGCGCCGCCGGCCACCCGCTCGCCGAACGCGCGGAACCAGCCCGGGTCGGCGAGCCGGATCTCCAGCACCCCGGTCGCGTACAGCACCCGGCCCTGGTGCAGCAGCCGGGCCAGGTGCCGGGCATGCTTCGCCGAGCGCCGCCGGCCGCCGGTGTCCGCCGGGGCGGTGGCGAGCCTGCGGAACTGCTGCGACGCGTACCCGAGGTAGGCGTCGCGGACGCGGGGCGCGCTGAGGAACGCCGACCGGATGGCGATCAGCCGCTCGCCGAACCCGGTACGGGTCTCGTAGCAGTCGTCCGGCAGCCACATCAGCTCGGTGGCGGTCGGGTTGCCGCTCAGCGCCAGCAGCGCGTACTTGCGCGCCTCGTGCAGCGTGACGTCCGGGTCGGTGGTGACCACCGACTCCCGGGGCGGGCGCAGGCCGTGGAACGCGACCGTGGGCGCGGCGAAGACGCCGAGCCGGTCGGTGTCCGAGCCGGGGCCGGCCAGCCCGTACGCGACCGAGCCGACGACGCCGGAGAGCAGCAGGTGCATGCCGTCATGATCGCGGATGCGGTGCGATCGGGAAACCGGACTTCGGCTGTCAGGTATCGGTGACACGGTTGTGGCATGACATCACCACTGACCGGAAAGGTGGCGCTCGTCGCCGGCGCGACCCGGGGCGCCGGCCGGCAGATCGCCGTTCAGCTCGGCGCCGCCGGGGCCACCGTCTACGCCACCGGCCGCACCACCCGCGAGCGCCGCTCCGAGATGGACCGGCCGGAGACCATCGAGGAGACCGCCGAGCTGGTCACCGCCGCCGGCGGCACCGGCATCGCGGTGGCGGTCGACCACCTCGACCCCGAGCAGGTACGCGCCCTGGTCGAGCGGATCGACGCCGAACAGGGCCGCCTAGACGTGCTGGTCAACGACATCTGGGGCGCGGACCCGCTGATCACCTGGGAGAAACCGGTCTGGGAGCAGCCGCTCGACGCCGGCTTCCGCACGTTGCGGCTGGCCGTCGACACCCACATCGTCACCAGCCACTTCGCGTTGCCGCTGCTGATCCGCAACCCGGGTGGGCTGGTCGTCGAGATCGGCGACGGGACCAAGGAGTACAACGACGGCGAGTACCGCCTGTCGGTCTTCTACGACCTGGCCAAGGTGTCGGTGAACCGGCTCGGGTTCAGCCAGGGGCACGAGCTGGCCCCGTACGGCTGCACCGCGGTCGCGCTCACGCCCGGCTGGCTGCGCTCCGAGGCGATGCTGGAACACTTCGGCGTCACCGAGGCCACCTGGCGCGACGGCGCGAAGACCGAGCCGCACTTCGTCATGTCCGAGACGCCGGCGTTCGTCGGGCGCGCGGTGGCCGCGCTCGCCGCCGACCCGGACCGGGCCCGCTGGAACGGGCAGTCCCTCGACGCCGGCAGCCTGGCCCAGGTGTACGGCTTCACCGACGTCGACGGCAGCCGCCCGCACTGGGCCCGCTACTACGAGGAGGTGGTCAAGCCGGGCAAGCCGGCGGATCCGGCCGGCTACCGCTGACCGTCGGGCGGCGGATCGGTGTAGAGCGCCGCCGCGCGGCGGGCCGCCTCGGCGAAGCGTGCCCGCAACCGCGGCGGCGCCAGCACCTCCACCTCCGGGCCGAGCGCCAGCAACTGGTTGTACGCCACGTCGATCGACTCGACAGGCAGCCGCAGCACGAGCCGGCCCTGCTCGTCCGGCGGACCGGCCGCGTCGACCGCCTCGGTGTAGACGAACGGCGCGTCCACCAGGTGCCGCAACGTCCGCAGGCCGGCCGGACCGAGCCGTACCGTCACCCGCTCCCGGAGCAGTTCGCGCAGGAACGCGCCGGCCTGCTCCCGCCAGTACGCCCCCAGGTCGAAGCCCTCGTCCCGGTCGAAGCCCGCCGCGCCCACCTCGACGTCGACCACCCGGTCCACCCGGTACGTCCGCCAGGCGTCGCCGATCCGGCCCACCAGGTACCAGACCCCGTTCTTCAGCACCAGCCCGTACGGCGCGAGCGTGCGGGTCACCTCCCGGTCCCCGCGCCGGTAGCGCAGCTCCACCATCCGGTCCCGCCACACCGCCCGGGCCAGCTCGGCGAGGGCCGGCGGCGGCGCGGTCTCCCGGAACCAGCCCGGCACGTCCAGGTGGAACCGCTGACCCGTGCGCGCCGGCGCGTCGCGCAGGCTCGGCGGCAGCGCGGCGAGCACCTTCAGCT
>NZ_CADEAU010000384.1 GCF_902825405.1 Micromonospora maritima
GGCCCGTCGGGCCGTCGCCCGGGCCACCCGCCGCCTGCGCGAGCCCGGACCGTTGGTGATCCTGCTCTGCCGCTTCGTGCCCGGTGGCCGGATGGCCGCCTGCTTCTCGGCCGGCCGGAGCCGCTACCCGTACCGGCTGTTCGTGGCCTACGAGGCGGCGGCGGCCATCGGCTGGGCCAGCTACGGCGCGCTCGTCGGTCACCTCGGCGGCACGGCGCTGACCCAGTCGGCGTGGCGGTTGCTGCTGATCGGCGGGCTGGCGGCGGCCGGGTTCGCGGGGGCGGGCTGGGCCATGACCTGGATCAGCACCCGCCAGACCCGCACCGAGGCCCCCGCCGACTGACCCTCGCGCGGCCACCCAGGATCTCCGCCGGACGCCCCACCGACTGGGCGTCGGATTCTTTCCGCTACTCCGGCGCGTCCGGGGCAACGGCACGTATAAGCTCTGCTTATATTTGGGCTGGGTAGGAGATCCGGCTCCATCCTGCTGTCGAAGACTGGTTCCTCGGCCTGTGCGCGGACGACCCGTGCGCCGCTGACCTCGTCAGCGAGGCGCTCGACCTGCTGGCCGAGCACGGTCCCGCGCTGGGCCGGCCGCTGGTCGATCGACTCAGGGGCAGCACCTACCACCACATGAAAGAGCTGAGACCGGGTTCCACAGGCACGTCGGAGGTTCGCATGATCTTCGCGTTCGATCCGCTCCGCGAGGCGGTGTTCCTGGTGGTCGGGGACAAGTCGGGGCAGTGGCAGAGTTGGTACCGCAACGCCGTCCCGTTGGCGGACGAACGGTTCCAGGAGCACCTGATCAGCTTGAAGGAAGATCGATCATGAGCGATGGGTCGAACTGGCGCGACGTCAAGGCGAAGGCCCAGGGGGTCGACCCCTCCTGGGACGATGCCGACCGGGTGGCCCGGCGTGGACGACTCAGGGAACAGATGCTGGCCGCGGTCAGTGGCGCCCAGCTGGCGGAGATCCGGAAGCAGCTGGGCATGACACAGGCACAACTGGCGGAGGCGGCGGGCCTGTCCCAGGCCCGGATCAGCCAGATCGAGAACGGCGAGAGCGTCAATCTGGAGATCCTCCGCGCCTACGTGACCGGGCTGGGCGGCCACCTCGACGTCGTGGCCAGGATCGGCAACATCCGGCTCGACGTGGCGTGACGCCGGGCGGCTTCCGCTAGGGGACGACCCGGGGATCGAAGTGGGTGGCGGTCCCGGATCCGCCTGGGGTCGTTCCGGCGACAGGCTGGGCCCATGCGTGGAGCCCGGAGAAGCGGCCTGCTGGCCCTCGGCGGGATCGCCCTGGCGGCGGTGCTCGCCGTGATCGGTCACCTCGAGGTGAACGACGACCTGAGTCCCTGGTCGCTGACCGTCAGCGACTTCGCCGTCTCCGACCGGGGCGGCGTCATCGACACCGCGATGGCGGTCCTCGCGGTGGCCAGCGCCGTACTCCTTCCCGCGCTGCGCCGGGCAGGCGCCGGCCGGGCGGCGGTCGTGCTGCTGGTCGCCTGGTCGGCCGGGCTGCTGGCCGCCGCCGTGGTGCCCACGAACGAGCCGGGCCTGCCCATGGACACCGCAGCCTACGTGCACCGGTACGCGTCGGTCCTGTCGTTCCTGGCCCTGCCGGTCGCCGGCTGGCTGCTCGCCCGCCGGTTCGGTGCCGCGCCCGCCGGTTGGCTACGCGCGTGGACGGTGGCGAGCCTGCTGCTGGCCGCCGCGATGATCTGGTCCGCCTACCCCGGTGACCGCGCGTTGATCGGGCTGGCCGAGCGACTCCTGATCCTCGCCGAGACCGCCCTGCTGACCACCCTGGCCCTCGCCGTCAGCCGACGCGGCGAGGGCCGGGCGACGGCGCTCACTCCAGCTCGTGGAGCATGAGCTGCCGGGCGGCCTCGGTGATGGAGCCGGACAGGCTCGGGTAGATCGTGATTGTCTGGGCCAGCTCGTTGACGGTGAGGTTGTTCTCCACCGCCATGGTGATCGGGAGGATCAGCTCACTGGCCTTGGGCGCCACCACCACGCCACCGATGACCTGGCCGCTGGCCGGCCGGCAGAACAGCTTGACGAAACCGTCGGCCAGGTCGTCCATCTTCGCCCGGGCGTTGCCGGACAACGGCAGCATCACCTGGCGGGCCGGGGTCTTGCCGGCGTCCACCTCGTCCTGCGAGACACCGACGGTGGCCAACTCCGGGTCGGTGAAGACGTTCGCCGCGACGGTACGCAGCCGCAGCGGCCGGACCGCCTCGCCGAGCGCGTGCCACATGGCGATCCGGCCCTGCATGGCCGCGACGCTGGCCAGCGGCAGCACGCCGGTGCAGTCGCCGGCCGCGTAGACGCCCGGCACGTTGGTGCGGGACACCCGGTCGACGGTGACGTAGCCGCCCCGGGCCAGCTCGACGCCGTACTCGGCCAGGCCGAGGTCGGCGGTGTTCGGGATCGAGCCGACCGCGATCAGCGCGTGCGAACCGGTCACCTGGCGACCGTCGGAGAGCACGACCTCCACCCCGTCAGCGGTCCGGCGGACCGCCTCGGCGCGGGAGTTGTTGAGGATGCTCATGCCCCGGTTGCGGAACACCCGCTCGATCGCCATCGCGGCGTCGGCGTCCTCGTGCGGCATCACCCGGTCGCGGCTGGAGACCAGCGTGACCTGGACGCCCATGGCCAGATAGGCGCTGGCGAACTCGGCGCCGGTGACACCGGAGCCGACCACGATCAGGTGCTCGGGCAGCTCGGGCAGGTCGTACACCTGCCGCCAGGTCAGGATGCGCTCACCGTCGGGTACGGCGGTGGGGAGCTGGCGCGGGGTCGCGCCGGTGGCCACCAGCACCGTCGAGGCGGCGATCGAGTACGGCTCGCCGCCGCCCGCCGGGGTGACGATCACCCGGTGGGTGTGACCGAGCGTGTCCTCGCCGAGGCGCGCGGTGCCGGCGACGAACTCGACCCCGGCCTTGACCAGCTTGGTGTGGATGTCGGCGGACTGGGCCAGCGCGAGCCGCTTGACCCGCTCGTGCACCGCCCGAGCGTCGACCGTGACCGCCTCCAGGCCGTCGGAGTGCACCCCGAACTCCTCGGTGTCCCGGTAGCCGGTCACCACCTCCGAGCTGGCGATGAAGGTCTTGGAGGGCACGCAGTCGGAGAGCACGCAGGCGCCGCCGGCGCCCTCCGCCTCGACCACGGTGACATCGGCGTCCAGCTGGGCGGCGACCAGGGCCGCCTCGTACCCGGCCGGCCCGCCGCCGATGATCACGATCTGGCTCACAGGGCCGTCCCTTCGTTCGCGACTGCGGGGCTCCGCTCCGCTGCACTCCTCGCGCTCACAGGGCCGTCCCTTCGTCTGTGCTCACAGTGACTTTCTTCTCCCCGTCGCGTCCGACACGCACCGTCGTATTCTCCCCCACCCGCCGACCGGGCTATCGTCGTCGCCGTGCGTCTCTACGCCGCTTACGGCTCAAACCTGGACCCCGCTCGCATGCGCGCCTACTGCCCGCATTCGCCGATGGTGGGCACCGGCTGGCTGGAGGGGTGGCGGCTCACCTTCGCGGGCGAGGACGTCATCGGCTGGGAGGGCTCGGTCAGCACCGTCGTCGAGTCCCCGGGCGACCGGGTCTTCGTGGCGCTCTACGACATCCACCCGTACGACGCGGCCCAGCTCGACGAGATCGAGGGCGTGACCGCCGAGACCTACCGCCGGCTGACCGTACGCGTCTCGACGCTGGACGGGGACGTGACCGCCTGGGTCTACGTCTTCGACGGCTACGAGGGCGGGCTGCCGACGTCGTGGTACCTGTCGGAGATCGCGAACGCGGCCGAGAAGGCGGGCGCGCCGGACGACTACGTCACCGAGCTGCGGTCCCGCCCCACCGGCACCGCGTCCGCGTAGCGCGTCTCCCACGCTGCCAGTGTGCGCCGGACGGGCTGCCGTCCGCTCGGCGACCCCGACGTGGGGGTCCCCGGTCACACCTGCGGGGCGGGCACGCTCCGCTCGTACATGTCGGTCCAGCGCTCCTCCACCAGCCCGACCGAGCGGTAGAGGGTGACCGGGGCGGTCGGGTTGGCCAGGTCCACGCCCAACCCGGCGCCCTCGCGGCCCTTCGTCGCGTAGATCGCGAAAGCCCGGCGCAGCAGGGCCGCACCCACCCCGCGACGGCGGTGGGTGGGCAGCACCGACAGCGTCCGGACCCAGCCCATGCCCTGGTCGACCGCCTGGTCGGAGGACTGGAGGGCCCCGGCCGGCTCGCCGTCGACCTCGGCCAGCAGCCACTCGTCCCAGACCTTGCCGTACGACGGGAGCAGGTCCCGCCACCGCGCGAAGTCGAGCGGATCGTGGTCGGGCGTGTCCCGGAAGGCGGTGTCGTAGATCCGGTGGAACAGCCGCAGATCGTTCTCGTCGTCCGGGCGCAGCGGCCGGACGGTCACCCCGACCGGCGGAGCCGGCTCGGCCGGCAGGTCGGCGAGCGAGCGGGTCATCCGGATGTAGCGCTTGACCCGGGTGAAACCGGCCTCCACCAGCTCGCCCGCCCAGCGGGTCTCCGGCGCGTAGACCATGGCGCGGGCGGTCAGCGCCGGCAGGCCCCGCTCGGCGGCCCGCTCGGCCACCCGGTCCACCAGCCGCGCCAGCAGCGGCGCGCGCAGGCCGGCGCCGCGTTCGGGGTCGACGTAGACGTCCACCCATTCCCGGCCCACCCCGCTCGGGTTGGCCATGATCGACCAGGCGACCGCCGTCCCGTCCGGGTCGGTGACCAGCCAGGAGTCCTGCGCCGGGTCGACGAAGGGTGCGGTCAGCGCGTCCCTCACGTCCTCGGCGTCGAAGTCCGGGTAGCCCACGGCGAACGTGTCGGCGGCGTGCACCACGGTCAGGATCGCGGACACGTCGTCGAGGGTGGGGCGGCGGGCGGTCCAGCCGGCGGGGAGCGTCACGGGGCAGATCCTGGCAGCCGGGCCGGCCCGGACGCCTCCCATTTATCCGACCCGGGCGCGCGGCCTGGCGGCGGTGAGCAGATGGACCAGCTCGGTGCCCTCGACCGGGCCGAGCGCGCGGAACGCCGGCGACACCAGGCGGTCGGTCACCGCCTCGGCCCAGAGCCGCCGCCGCACCAGCGGCCCGACCGGCGGGTAGGGCGGGGCCCAACCGCAGGC
>NZ_CADEAU010000385.1 GCF_902825405.1 Micromonospora maritima
GGCGGGCAGCCGCCGACCGGGTACACCGGGCCGCCACCGAGCACCCCGCCGCCGCCCGGCTGGCGACCGCCGGTGCACGTGCGGACGCCCCCGCCACGGCACCTGCCACCGCAGGACATGGCGGCCATGGACCAGGCGGAGCAACGCGCCCAGCGCGTCACCTACGGCGTGGGTGCGGTCGTCGGCGTGGTGCTGGTGCTGCTCACCTGCCTGCTGTGCTCGCGCGTGCTGTTCTGAGCGGCGTCAGACGATCCCGTCCCACACCATCTTGGCGCCGCTGTCACCGGTCAGGTAGACGTACACCAGCGCGAAGACCGCGAGCACGGCCGCCACGGCGGTGAGCGCCAGGGGCAGCCAGCGGGGCAGGTTCCGGTCCCGGGTGAAGCGGCTGGTCACCAGCAGCAGCAGGAGCGCCACCACGGCGAGGCCGAGCGTGAACCAGAGCAGCGTCTCGCCGTACTCGGAATGCTCGTGGATCTTCTGGAGCCCCTCGGCGGGGTAGCCCCGCGCCTCCAGCGCCTCCTCCAGCTCCTCGCCGGACTCCGTCGCCACCCAGGTGACGATCGGGGTGACCACGGCGAGCGCGCCCACCGCCCAGTCCAGCCGGGGCCGCCAGCGGGGCAGCACCCCGTACGCGACGGTGAGCAGCGCCAGCAGCGGCACCAGCACCACCGCGGCGTGAATGACCAGGACGTGACCCGGGAGACCGTTGACTTCCCTGAACACCGACACCTCCGGCAAGTGGGTGGAACCGCGCGGTCAGCGTACGACGAAGTGCGGCCTACATCGACACACGCACGGGCGGTCGCCCCGGTTCACGCTGTGGCCCCGACCACCCGCGAAGAACGCTCGCTTGTCGGCCCGCCGACCCCGTGCTGTCATGGATCCATGTCCACGGGTGAGGAGTTGCTCCGGTCGCGGGGCCTGCGGGTCACCCGGCCACGCCTCGCCGTGCTGGACGTGCTCGCCGCCGGCGGCCACCTGGAGGTCGACGAGATCACCCGGCGGGTCCGTCAGCGGCTCGACTCGGTCTCCACGCAGGCGGTCTACGACGTGCTCGGCGCGTTGTCCCGGGCCGGCCTGTCCCGCCGGATCGAGCCGGCCGGCAGCCCGGCCCGCTACGAGGCACGGGTGGGCGACAACCACCACCACGTGGTGTGCCGCGGGTGCGGCGAGATCGCCGACGTGGACTGCGCGGTCGGCAGCGCGCCCTGCCTGGACCCGAACGTGGCGCACGGCTTCGAGCTGGACGAGGCGGAAGTGACCTTCTGGGGGCTCTGCCCGACCTGCCAGGCCCGCCGCTCCGCCGACGTCTGAATCGGCATCCGCCGGGCCCGGCCGCCCGGCGTGGCACTCTTGACCGGTGGACACCGAGGATCTCGGCCTGTTCGGTCCGGGGTCGGTCACGTGGAAGGTGCACGAGGAGCCGATCCTGATCGTCGCCGGCCTGCGCTCGCTCTACCTTCAGGCGTTGCACCCGCGCTCGATGGCCGGCGTCGCGCAGAACAGCAACTACCGCTCCGACGCCTGGGGCCGCCTGGTCCGCACGGCGACCTACGTGGCGACGACGATCTACGGCACCACCGCCGAGGCGGAGGCCGCGGGCCGGCGGCTGCGTACGCTGCACGCCCGGATGCGCGCCACCGACCCGTTCACCGGCGAGGAGTTCCGCGTCGACGACCCCGACCTGCTGCGCTGGGTGCACGTTACCGAGGTCGAGTCGTTCGTGAGCACCGCCCGACGGGCCGGGCTCGCCCTGAGCGACGACGAGGTGGACGGCTACTACACCGAGCAGCGCCGGGCGGCGGCCCTGGTGGGACTGGACCCGGCCGACGTGCCGGGCACCGCCGCCGAGGTCGCGGCCTACTACCGGGACGTCCGCCCACAGTTGCGGATGACCCGGGAGGCGGCCGAGACCGCGGTGTTCCTGACCGCGCCGCCGATCCCGTGGAAGCTCAGCCTGCCGGTGCGGCTCGGCCTGACGCTCGGTCCGCCGCGCTGGGCCTACCTGGGTGTCGCGGGGACCGCGCTGGGGTTGCTGCCGCCCTGGGCGCTGCGGCTCTACGGCGGGCTCGGCCTGCCCACCACCGCGCTGTCGGCGGACCTGGGTGTGCGGGCGCTGCGGCTCGCCCTGGCGGCGGTGCCCCGGCGTTACCGGGAGGGGCCGTTGCAGCAGGCCGCCAAGGAACGCGCCGCCCGCCTCGCGGCGGCCTGAGACGCGTCAGTCGGCGTCGGTGACCGGCTCGGCGAGGCGGTCGACGGCGGACCAGGGCTCCTTGCCCGGGTTCTGCGCGCCGGTCGGGCAGGTGCGCCGGTAGTCGCACCAGCCGCACCGGGGCCCCGGCTCGGTGGGGAACGCCGCGTCCGGGTCGGCACCGTCGGCCACCGCGCGCTCGGCGGCCATGATGTCGCGGGCGGTGTCCTCCGCGCGGGTGAGCTGCCGATGCAGCGACTCCGGGGTGTGCTCGTGCGCGGCGACCGTGCCGCTGGGGAGGTGGTGCAGCTCGACCCGGCGGCACGGCTTGCGGAACACCCGCTCCGCCGCGTACGCGTAGAGCGCGAGCGCCTGCGAGCCGCGCGCGTCGTCGGCGTCCAGCCCGGTGCGGCCGGTCTTGTAGTCGACGATGACCAGCTCGGGCCGGCCGTCCGGGCCGGGGCGGGAGTCGATCCGGTCGGTGCGACCGTTGAACGCGAGCACCGCGGTCTTCACCGCGACCACCCGCTCCACGCCGACCGGCTCGTCGGCCGGGTCGAGGCCCGCGACGTAGGACTCCAGCCAGGTCAGCGCCCGCCGGAAGGCGTCGCGCTCCTGCTCGTCGTCGCGGTAGCCCTCGCGGACCCAGGTGCCCTTGAGCAGCGTGCCGAGCACCTCGGGGCGGCGACGGTCGGGGGCCAGCGCATACCAGTTCTTGAGCGCGGTGTGCACGCTCGCGCCGAGCGAGTTGTGTGCCCACGGCGGCCCCTTCGGCGGGGCCGGGCGGTCCACGTAGGCGTAGCGGTAGCGCCGGGGACAGTCGGCGTAGGCGCCGAGCTTGCTGGGGGTGCAGACGAAGAGCCGCTCCGGCATGCCCTCGAAGCCGAGCTGCTCGGCCTGCTCGGCGCGGGGCCGGGGCGCCCGGCCGCCGGTGGGTCGTCCGGTGGGTGAGGGTCGTCGCACGCCTGAGATCCTGCCATCCGGGTGCGACAGCGGCCGGACGGCTCAGGCGTTGTTGAGGTATTCGGTCACGAACGCGGCGATCGCGTCGGCGATGAGCTGCACGGCGATGGCGGCCAGCAGCAGGCCGGCGATCCGGGTCAGCACCTCGATGCCGCCCGGGCGGAGCACCTTGACGATCCCGCCGGAGAAGCGCAGCACCACCCAGACGGCGACCATGACGGCGACGATGGCCAGGGCGATCGCGACGTAGTCGGCGACGCCGCCGGCGCGCTGCACGAACAGCATGGTGGCCACGATGGCGCCGGGGCCGGCCAGCAGCGGGGTGCCCAGTGGCACCAGCGCGATGTTCGAGGTGACCTGCTGGCTCGGGTCGTCCGCCTTGCCGGTCAGCAGCTCCAGCGCGACCAGCACCAGCAGCAGGCCGCCGGCGGCCTGCAACGCGGGCAGGTCGACGTGCAGGTAGGCCAGGAGGGTCTGCCCCGCCACCGCGAAGATCACGATGACCCCGAGCGCCAGCGCGACGGCCTGCCAGGCGGCCCGGTTCCGGTCGCGGGCGGGCAGCGGCCCGGTGAGCGCGAGGAAGATGGGCATCATTCCGGGCGGGTCGACGATCACCAGCAGGGTCACGAAGACCTCGCCGAAGAGCTTGAGATCCACGCGGACACGGTAGCGGTGCCGCCAGAACGCTTCAGCCTGAAGCGACCGGGGTCACCCCCCGGGCCAGCCCGACGATCCGCTCGTACGCCTCGGGTCCGGTGGTGAACGCGCCGAGCCGCACGGTCTTGTGCGTAGCGTGGAAGTCCGACGAGCCGGTGACCAGCAGTCCCAGCTCGGCGGCGAGCCGCCGGACGTGCTCCCGCTCGGCCGGGCTGTGGTCCTCGTGGTCGGCCTCCAGCCCGGCCAGGCCGACGGCCGCCAGCTGGGCGATCAGGTCGTCGGGCACGATCCGGCCGCGCCGGCTGGCCCTCGGGTGGGCGAAGACGGGCACGCCCCCGGCCGCCCGCACCAGCGCCACGGCGCGGAACACGTCGATGTCGTCCTTCGGCAGGCGGTACCGCTCCCCGAGCCAGTCCGGCCCGAACGCCTCGGTGGTGGTGGCGACCAGGCCGGCACGGATCAGCGCCTGCGCGATGTGCGGGCGGCCGACCGTGCCGCCGGCCGCGCCGGCCAGGATCTCCGACCAGCTCACCGGGATGCCGTCGGCCTGGAGCAGCCGCACGATCCGCTCCCCCCGCTCCTCCCGGACCCGCCGCACCCGCGCCAGCTCCGCGACCAGCTCGGGCTCGTCGGGATCGAAGAGGTACGCCAGCAGGTGCAGCGGGACCGCCGGCTCGACGCCGAACCAGCGGCAGGACAGCTCGGCCCCGCGGATCAGGGTGAGGCCGCGCGGCAGGGCGGCGACCGCGTCCACCCAACCCGCCGTGGTGTCGTGGTCGGTGAGCGCCACCACGTCGAGCCCGGCGTCGCGGGCGGCCCGGACCAGCTCGGCCGGGCCGAGCGTCCCGTCGCTCGCGGTGGAGTGGGTGTGCAGGTCGATGCGGGCGGAGGCGCTCACCCGCCCGACGCTACGCCCCGTCGGGCAGGGTGGGGACGTCGGCCACCACGACGGGTCGCGCGTCGGTGGTCAGGCCGGAGACCGCCGACGGGGTCGGCTGCTCGCCGGCCAGCACCCGCTCGGGCTCGACCCGGACCAGTTCGCCCGCGGCGTCCACGTGGAACGCGACACCGGCCCGGGACCAGGCGACCGCGCCGACCAGCGCCGGACCCGCCGGGTGCGCCGCCGGGCTCGCTCCCAGGTCGGTCAGGTCGACAAGTTGGGCGGTACGCCCGGTGCCGTTCACCAGCAGCCACCGCCCGTCCGGCGAGACACCGCCGAGCCCGTCGACGGCCGGCTGCGCGCCGCAGCCCGTCCGGACCGGGGCGAGCCCGCGGGCCGGGTCGAGCAGCGCC
>NZ_CADEAU010000386.1 GCF_902825405.1 Micromonospora maritima
GCCAAGCCGGCGGCGGGCCGGGCGCGTCCGGGGCCGGAGGGCGCGGGCCGACCGCGCCTGGTCCTGGTCGACCTGGCCGGTGCGCCCCGGATCGTCGGCGAGTACCGGATCGACGGCAGCCTGGTCGACGCGCGGCAGGTCGGCGCGACCGCCCGCGTCGTGATCCGGTCGACGCCGCGACTGACGTTCCCGCAGCCACGTAAGGGCACCGACGCGCAGCGCACCGCCGCCAACCGCGCCGTCGTCGACCGGGCCGGGATCGACGCCTGGCTGCCCCGGTACGAGCTCCGCGAGGGCGGCCGCACCACCACCGGCCAGGTCGGCTGCGACCGGGTCAGCCGGCCGCCCCGGTTCTCCGGCGCCTCGTTGGTGACCGTGCTCAGCTTCGACCTCGGGGCGGGCACCCTCGGCACGGGCGACCCGGTGACCGTGGTCGCCGACGGCGACACCGTCTACGGCAGCGGCCCGCGCCTCTACGTGGTCAACGACCAGCGCTGGCGGATGCGCGCCGGCCGGGCGGAGCCGACCGGTACCGAGATCTACCAGTTCGACACGTCCGCGGGCACCCCGCGCTACGTCGCCGCCGGCTCCGTGCCGGGCCAGCTGATCAACCAGTACGCCCTGTCCGAGTGGGACGGTCACCTGCGGGTGGCGACCACCACCGGCGAGCTGGGGAGCGGCGAGGGCCGTTCCGAGTCGGGCGTGTACGTGCTGCGCGCCGACGGCCCGGCGCTGACCCGCGTCGGCCAGGTCACCGGCCTGGGCCGGGGCGAGCGGATCCACTCCGTCCGATTCCTCGGCGGCACCGGTTACGTGGTGACGTTCCGGCAGGTCGATCCGCTGTACACGGTTGACCTGCGCGATCCGGCCGCGCCCCGGGTGACAGGCGAGCTGAAGATCACCGGCTACTCGTCGTACCTGCACCCGGTCGGGGACGGTCGGCTGCTGGGGGTCGGGCAGGAGGCGTCCGCCGAAGGTCGGGTGCAGGGGACCCAGGTGTCACTCTTCGACGTCGCCGACCCGGCCCGCCCGTCCCGGATCGCCCGGCACCACGTCGCGGGGGGCTGGTCCGAGGTGGAGTCCGACCCGCACGCGTTCCTCTACTGGGCGCCCGAGCGCCTGGTGGCGGTCCCGGTGGCCCGACCCGGCGTGGTGGTCGACCAGGCCGGCGTCGCGAGCGGCCGGAGCAGGCCGGGCAACGGGCTGCTGGCGCTGCGGGTCACCGACACCGGGCTCACCGTGGTCGGCACGGTCGAGCACCCGACGTCCCCGCGCGACGGCGGGGAGTGGACGCCGATCCGCCGGTCGCTGGTCGTCGACGGGGTGCTGTGGACCGTGTCCGACGCCGGGTTGAAGGCGACCGCCCTGGCCGGCATGACGCCGCTGGCGTGGGTGCCGACGAACTGACCCGGGTCGGCCGCCCGGGTAATCGGGTGGTCCGGCCCGGGCGGGCCGGGCAGCATGACCTCCATGCGTACGCGACTGCGGCGGTTGTGGATCGACGGACGGATGTTCACCTGGCGCGCGGAGATCCGTCAGGTGTCGGGCAGCGGCGACTGCCACCGGTGCATCCGGCTGCGGGTGTGGGGCGCCGGGAAGACCGGCGAGGCGCTCCAGGCCGACATGTTGTCCACCGCCTGGGGCACACCGTGGTCGGCGTGCGCGACCGACGGCGCCTACCCCACGCCGGCCGACGTGCGCGCCGTCGTCGGGTACGCGCTGGGCAACGGCTGGCGGCCCGACCGTCGCGGTGGCACGTTCGTGCTCGCCGAGCGGGACCACGCGGCCCGGTTCCGGTGGCCCGACTTCCTGCTCACCGACCGGCTTCGCGGCCCCGGCGGCGGCGACCCTACGCGGCGCGTGATCGGGGCGCAGCCCGCCCCGGCCGCCGGCTGACGGCGACTGCCCCCGCGCGGTCAGGCGAGGCTGCTCGTCGTCGTCCGGCCACGTCACGACGGGCAGCGCCGGTCCCCGTCGTCGGGGTCGAGCCGGTGCAGGAGCGGGTTGCCGTGGTCCGGTCCCATCGGCGTCAGGGGCCGGTCGCCCGGCCGGTTGGCGAAGGGGATGAGGGTGCCGTCGACGTCCAGGAAGAGAAGGCAGCGTCCCGGAGCCACTCCGGAACCGTACCGTCGCGGTGGAACGAGTGGTCACCTGAGACCCATATACCGCTGAGTCATAATTATGACCCAGCGGTATATCGGTGCGAAGTGATGGGGTCCCGACGCGTCATCACGGACCGTGACACGGTGGGCCGGGGCGATACCGCGCCGACGGGGCCGTCGAGCGGAGCAACCTAACGCAGGTGGCGCAGCGCGGCGTCCACGGTGTCCTCGGGCGTGCTGTTGAAGGCGATCGCGGCGCCGGACGCGTGCCGTCGGACCAGGTTGACGACCCGCTCGAAGAACCCGACCAGCGGGTCGTGCTTGCGGATCCCGCCGCCGATGACCACGCAGGCGTACTCCTTGCGGGTCAGCGCCGCCACGATCGTCTGCTCGCCGTCCGCGTCGGCCGCCGTCAGGCACAGATCCGCCTCGATCCCCTGCTCGGCGAAGCGGGCGTGGCCACGCGCGATCGCGGCCAGGACCGGTTCCGGGTCCCAGTCGGGGAAGCGGGTCGGGTCGAGGCCGACGACCAGCACCGGGCCCTGTGTCACGTGTCCTCCTCCAGCCGTCGGATCCGGTGCCGCGCCGGTCCCGGGGGCGCCACCCCCATCACACACCGTCGACTGTCGCACGGCCAGCCCGTCCGGCGGCGGACGCGGGCAGACCGGCCACCCAGCGGTCCAGGGCCGCCGGGTCGCGGAACAGCAGCACCGGCGGCCCGGCCGGGTCGGCGTGCCAGGCACGCATCCGCCGCCGGGCCCGGCCGAACGCGGTGACGTGCCACACCAGGATCGAGTCGCGCGACACCACGCTGCGCAGCGACTCCCGGTTGCCGTTGCAGATCTCCTCCCCGCTGACCAGCCGGCGGGCGGTACGCCGCAGCAGCCGCCAGAAGGAGAGCCACCGTGGATAGTCCAGGCCGACGACCAGATCGGCGCGGGCGAGCACGACGTCCCGCCAGCCGTGGTACGCCCCGTCGAGGATCCACCTGTCGCGCCGGCAGACCGCCTCGATGCGGCGGCGCTGCTCGTCCACCGGCACCTCCACCCAGCCGGGCTGCCACAGCAGGTCGTCCACCGGGCACCACGGCAGGCCGAGGCGTTCGGCCAACCGTTGCGCCAGGGTCGACTTGCCGGTGCCGTAGACCCCGTAGACGAGGATGCGAGCCGGTGTCGTCACCGCGGCAGCCTACGTCGTCGTCACCGTCCCGCGTCGGCGGCGAACGGACCGCCGGGGCCGAACGCCAGCGCGGCGAACCGCTCGCCGATGCGCCGGTCCGCGACCGGGTCGGGATGCAGGTCGTCGGGCAGCGGCAGCTCGGCGAAGTCCGCCTCGCCGTAGAGGTCCAGCCCGTCCAGGTAGTGCAGGTTCGGGTCCTCGGCGGACCGGGCGGCGACGATCCGGGCCAGCTCGGCGCGGACCACCCGCAGGGTCAGCTTGCCGGCGGCCCGTTCGGCCGGGTCGCCGGTGGCGCGGAACCGCAGCGTGCCGGTGCTGAAGTCGGCGGCGCCCGGGCCGGGCGTGTCCTCCTGGATCGGGCAGAGGATGGACGACACGACGAGCAGCGGGGTGTCCGGGTGCCCGTCGCGCAGCGTGTCGAGGAAGCCGTGCACCGCCGGGGTGAACGCGCGCAGCCGCATCACGTCGCTGTTCACCAGGTTGATGCCGATCTTCACGCTGATCAGGTCCGCCGGGGTGTCCCGCATGGCCCGGGCGGTGAACGGGTCGAGCAGCGCGCTGCCGCTGAACCCCAGGTTGACCAGGTCCACCCCGGCGAGCCCGGCGGCGATCGCCGGCCAGGTGCCGGTCGGGCTCTCCGCGTCCGAGCCGTGGCTGATCGAGCTGCCGTGGTGCAGCCACACCCGCCGGCCCCGGTCGCCGACTGCCTGCACCGGCGCGTCGGTACGCAGTGCCACCAACTCGGTGATCTCGCGTTGCGGCAGCCAGATCTCCACGTCCTTGTCGGTGCCGGGCAGGTCGGTGAAGCGGACGGTGCCGACCGGACCCGGCTCGGTGGTCGCCGTGCCGGTGGTCAGGTCGATGGTGAGCACCTTGCCCCCGTCGGCCGTGCCCTGCCCGGTCAGGCGCCCGTCGACGAGCAGGTCGTAGCGGCCGTCCGGGCGGGGTGAGGTGCCCCGGTAGACCATCTTGGTGGGCAGCACGTCCAACTCCACCGCGGTGGCGCGGGTGCGGAACACCAGCCGTACGCCGGACGGCATCGCCTCGGCCATCGCCACCTGCGGGTCGGTGTTGCGGGCGCGGGCCGCGGCGGGCAGCCGGTGCGGCAGTACCCCGTGCGCGGTGCGTTCCAGGTCGAGCGCCCCGCGCAGCAGGTCGGGGGTGATGGGCGTGGTGATCCAGGGCTGGGCGGACGTCATGATCAGATCCTGCCCGGTCCCGGGCCGCGCGGCCACCTGATTCGTCCGACAGGCCCGACTCGTGCCGCCGGCGCCGACCGCCTCAGTCGGCCAGCACCAGGTCGACGTAGCGCGCGGTCATGGTGGCGAGCACTTGGTCCGGGTCGGTGGCCCACACCTCGGCGTTGAAGATCTCCACCTCGGTGTCGCCGGTGTAGCCGGCGGCCTCCACGGCCCGCCGCAACGGCGGGAAGTCGATGTGCCCGTCGCCCATCATGCCCCGTCCGAGCAGCACGTCGGCCGGCAGCGGGGTGAGGAAGTCGCACACCTGGAAGCTGGCGATGCGCGACCCGGCGCGGGCGATCTGCCGCCACACGTCCGGGTCCCACCAGACGTGGAACGTGTCCACCACGACGCCGACCTGCTCGGTCGGGAACGCCTCGGCCAGGTCGAGCGCCTGCCCGAGCGTGGACAGCACCGCCCGGTCGGCGCAGTACATCGGGTGCAGCGGCTCCAGCGCCAGGCGTACCCCGCGCTCGCCCGCGTAGGGGGCAAGCTCGGCCAGGGCGTCGGCGACCCGCTGCCGGGCGCCGGGCAGGTCGCGCGAGCCCGGCGGCAGG
>NZ_CADEAU010000387.1 GCF_902825405.1 Micromonospora maritima
ATGCTCGCCGCGGTCGAGCCGTACGCCGGCCGGCTGCGCGACCTGGGCGCGGTGCTGGCCGGCGCGGCCCTCGGCCGGACCGGCGCGGACCAGATCTCGGTGTTCTGCTCCACCGGCCTGGCCGGCACCGAGGTGTTCCTCCTCGACCGCCTGGCCCGGGTGGCCGTCCCGACCCGCTGACCGCCCGGACGGGTGGCGTGGCGGTCCGGAACCGGCCCGGTACCCTCGGATGGTGTCTGCCACCTCCTCCTCCCCGCAATCGGACGGGCGCCGGGTCGCCCTGCTGACCCTGGGCTGCGCCCGCAACGAGGTCGACTCGGAGGAGTTGGCCGCCCGGCTGCACGCCGACGGGTGGCAGGTGACCACCGACGGCGAGGGCGCCGACGTGGTGGTGGTGAACACCTGCGGCTTCGTGGAGAAGGCCAAGCAGGACTCGATCCAGACGCTGCTGGCCGCCGCCGACACCGGCGCCAAGGTGGTCGCCGCCGGCTGCATGGCCGAGCGCTACGGCCGTGAGCTGGCCGACAGCCTGCCCGAGGCGCAGGCGGTGCTGAGCTTCGACGACTATCCGGACATCGCGGCCCGGCTCGACGCCGTGGTGGCCGGTCAGGCGCTCGACGCGCACACCCCGCGCGACCGCCGCGAGCTGCTCCCGCTGACCCCGGTCAAGCGCCGCGAGGCGGCGGTGTCGCTGCCCGGGCACGGCACCCCGACCCGGGTCGCCCCGGAGACCGACGCGCACACCCCGGCGCACCTGCGTCAGGTGCTGCGGCACCGGCTCGACACCGGGCCGGTGGCCTCGCTGAAGCTGGCCAGCGGCTGCGACCGGCGCTGCGCGTTCTGCGCCATCCCGGCGTTCCGGGGGGCGTTCGTCTCGCGTACCCCGGACGAGCTGCTCGCCGAGGCGGAGTGGCTGGCCAAGACCGGCGTCCGCGAGCTGGTGCTGGTGAGCGAGAACTCGACCTCGTACGGCAAGGACCTGGGCGACCCGCGGGCGCTGGAGAAGCTGCTGCCGCAGCTCGCCGCGATCGACGGGATCGTGCGGGTGCGGGCCAGCTACCTCCAGCCCGCCGAGACCCGGCCCGGGCTGGTCGAGGTGATCGCCACCACGCCCGGTGTGGCCGCCTACTTCGACCTGTCGTTCCAGCACTCCAGCGAGCCGGTGCTGCGCCGGATGCGCCGGTTCGGCTCGACCGACCGATTCCTGGAGCTGCTGGCCTCCGCCCGCGCGCTGGCCCCGGAGGCGGGCGCGCGGAGCAACTTCATCGTCGGCTTCCCCGGTGAGACGAAGCAGGACGTGGCCGAGCTGGTCCGGTTCCTGACCGAGGCGCGGCTGGACGCGATCGGCATGTTCGACTACAGCGACGAGGACGGCACCGAGGCCGCCGGCCTGCCCGGCAAGGTCTCCGCGGCCACGGTCAAGCGGCGCTACGACCGGCTCAGCGCGCTCGCCGACGAGCTGTGCTCGCAGCGGGCCGAGGAACGGCTCGGCTCGACGGTGGAGGTGCTGGTGGACTCGGTCGCCGACGGCGTGGTCGAGGGACGGGCCGCGCACCAGGCGCCCGAGGTCGACGGCTCCACCACCCTGGTCGCGCCGGACGGCGGCGGCGTCGACCTGACCGCGTTGCGCCCGGGCGACCTGGTCCGGGCCACGGTGACCGCGACCGAGGGCGTCGACCTCGTCGCCGTGCCGGATGAGATGATCTCGGCGGCGCCCGGCGCGGCACGGTGACGGCGGGCCCGGACGGAGCGGGGAAGCCACGGGGGGCGGTGCCGGACATGACCGGGGCGGAGTCGACGGTGGCGGCACCCGTACCGCTGCTCAACGCGGCGAACGTGCTGACCGGCGCGCGGCTCGTGCTGGTGCCGGTCTTCGCGGCCACCGTGGTCGCGTCCGGGATGACCCACGCCGGCTGGCGGACGGTGGCCTGCCTGATCTTCGTGGTGGCCTCGGCGACCGACCTGGTCGACGGGTGGATCGCCCGCCGGTTCCAGCTGGTCACCTCGCTGGGCAAGGTCGCCGACCCGATCGCCGACAAGGCGCTCACCGGCGCCGCGCTGGTGCTGCTCTCCTGGTACGACCGGCTGCCCTGGTGGGTGACCGTGGTGATCCTGGCCCGGGAGCTGGGCATCACCGCGCTGCGCTTCTGGGTGATCCGGCACGGGGTGATCGCGGCCAGCCGCGGCGGCAAGATCAAGACCGCGCTGCAGATCCTCGCGATCACCTGGTACCTCTGGCCGATGCCGGAGGCGCTGGCCCCGGTCGGCCCGTGGATCATGGGCGCCGCCGTCGTGGTCACCGTGGTCACCGGGTTCGACTACATCGCCCAGGCGTTGCGGCTGCGGCGTCCCACCCGTTGATCCGGTCGGCCGACGAGTAAGCCGGCGCCGGGCGGGAAGAAGGGGCGGTCATGGACACCGACGCGAGACACCAGCGGCCCGCCGGCAGCCCGGCGGCCGCCGTCGTGCACCGCCTGCACGAGTGCGGCGAGACGCTGGCCACGGTCGAGTCGCTGACCGGCGGCCTGCTCGCCGCCGCCATCGTGGAGATCGCCGGCGTCAGTTCGATCTACCGGGGTGGCCTGGTGGTCTACGCCACCGATCTCAAGGCGACGCTTGCCGGCGTACCCGAGGATCTGCTGGCCGAGCGCGGGCCGGTGGACCCGGACGTGGCCGCCGCCCTCGCCGAGGGCGGGCGGCAGCGCTGCGACGCGGTGTGGGGGCTCGCCACCACCGGCGTCGCCGGGCCGGAACCCCAGGGCGACAAGCCTGTCGGTCTGGTCTACGTGGCGGTCGCCGGCCCCGCCGGCACCGAGGTACGCCGGCTCGACCTCGACGGTGGCCGCGACCACATCCGCGCGGCCGCGGTGATCGAGGCGTTGCGCCTGCTCGCCGAGCGGATCCCGGTCGCCCCCGACGTCGATCCGGCCCGCGCCGGCCGGCGATGACCGCCCCGTCGGGCTGCGCCGGCCCGTCGCCGGACGGGATTGGACAGGCGGGGTGGGATGTCGTCGTGGCGGTCAACGGGTACGGTTGCGGGAAGGCTCCGGCGGACGACGTCGGCGCCCCGGGCGGTCCGCCGCCCCGGGCGCGGCGCGATCGGCCGGGGAAGGTGGTTCCCGTTCAGGGGGAGGTGCGATGGTCCTGCTACGCCGGGTGATCGGTGACGCGCTGCGGGCACGCCGGCAGGGGCAGCACCGCACCCTCCGCGAGGTCTCGTCCGCCGCCAACGTCAGCCTCGGTTACCTCTCCGAGATCGAGCGCGGCCAGAAGGAGCCGTCCAGCGAGCTGCTGGCCGCGATCTGCGACGCGCTCGGCGCCCGCCTGTCGGAGCTGCTGCGCGAGGTCAGCGACACGGTCGCGCTGGCCGAGCAGATGCCTGGGGTGCTGGTGCCGGTGGTCGACGAGCCGGTCGAGCCGACGCCGGTGGCCGCCGCCGCGGTGCGCAAGGCGACGAACCGGGGAGTCCGTCAGGTCACCTCCGACGGCTCGGTGGCCGTCCAGGTCCGCCAGGACTCGCCGCTCAAGGCGACGCTGCGCAGCACCCGGGTCCGCCCCGCCGAGCGGGACGTGGTCTGCGCCGCCTGACCCCGCCGTCGCGCCGTGGGCACCGGTGGCGCCTGCGTCGTAGTGTTGATCAGGAGCGTACGGGTGCCGGAGTGGCGTCCGGCTGGGACGATGTAGGCGCGACGCTACTGAGGGGACGAGGCGGAGATGGCTAACCCGTTCGTCAAGGGTTGGAAATACCTGATGGCGCTCTTCGGCGCGAAGATCGACGAGCACGCCGATCCGAAGGTGCAGATCCAGCAGGCCGTCGAGGAGGCCCAGCGGCAGCACCAGGCGCTGGTCCAGCAGGCGGCGGCGGTGATCGGCAACCAGCGCCAGCTGGAGATGAAGCTGTCCCGGCAGATGACCGAGGTGGAGCAGCTCCAGGGCAACGCGCGGCAGGCGCTCGCGCTGGCCGACCAGGCCCGGGGTCGGGGTGACGAGGCCGAGGCCGGACGCTACGAGCAGTCCGCGCAGCTGCTCGCCACCCAGCTCGTCTCCGGCGAACAGGCGCTGGAGGACCTCAAGACGCTGCACGACCAGGCGCTCGGCGCGGCCGCGCAGGCCCGCAAGGCGGTCGAGAACAACTCGATGATCCTCCAGCAGAAGCTCGCCGAACGCACCAAGCTGCTCAGCCAGCTGGAGCAGGCCAAGATGCAGGAGAGCGTCGCCAAGTCGTTGGAGTCGATGTCGTCGCTCACCGCGCCCGCCAGCACCCCGTCGCTGGACGAGGTGCGCGACCGGATCGAGCGCCGCTACGCCACCGCCATGGGCCGCGCCGAGCTGGCCGGCAACTCGGTCGAGGGCCGGATGCTCGAGATCCAGAAGGCGACGCTCGACTCGGCCGGATCGGCGAGACTGGAGCAGATCCGGTCGAGCATGGCCGGCGAGCAGCTCGGCGCTCGGCAGGAACGCCCCGCGGTGGGCCAGCCGACCGACCCGGCGGCCGCCGCCCGGCTGGACGAGATCCGGGCCAGCATGAGCCGGGAACGGAGCACCGGGGAGAGCACGACCGGCTGACGGACGGGGAGGGACCCATGGTGGACGAGCGGGCACGACACTTCCGCCGACTGCGCAGACTGCGAGGCTCGGCGCGCCGGTGGAGCGTCCTGGCCGGAGGGCTCGGCGGCGCCGCCGCGGTGCTCACTCCGTACGCCGGGCTGGGTCTGGCGGACGCGGCCTGGGCCGGCGGCGCGGACGGCGCCGGCGTGACGGTCGCGGTGCTCGACACCGGGGTCACCCGGCACCACGACCTGGCCGGGCGACTGCTCCCCGGGTACGACTTCGTCAGCGCGCCGGACGACGCCCGCGACGGCGACGGACGCGACCCGGACGCCACCGACCAGGGCGACTGGGCCGAAGCGGGCGACTGCGGACCGGATTTCCGCCCCAGCAGCTGGCACGGCACCCACGTGGCCGGCACCGTCGTGGCGCGCGACGAGGGCGGGGTGACCGGGCTCGCCCCCGGCGCGCGGGTCCAGCCGGTACGCGTCCTCGGCCGGTGCGGCGGCACCACCGCCGACCTGGTCGAC